>JAAYBQ010000133.1 GCA_012730035.1 Spirochaetota bacterium | reverse complement strand
TGCTGTTACGCCCCATACATGCTCAGTTAACTTATAAAGGTGAGCCGATGTTTTTTAAAAGCAGAAAAAATTCAATGAATTACTTCGTTTCAATAGGTGCAGGCATTAACCAGATCCCCCTGATCCTTGAAGCAAGACACGCAGGCTTCCAGGTCATAGGCGTTGACATGAATCCCTCGGCACCCGGTTTCTACCACTGTGACCTGAAAATTCAGGAATCGATACAGGATTACGAAAACATTTACATAAAGCTCAGGGAACTTCTTATAGACGGCAGGATTTCGGCTGTAATGACCAAGTCCTTCGGCGACGCAATTGTCACAACGGGTTTTCTCTGCGAAAAGTTCGGCCTGCCGTTTCTGCCCTTCGACGAATGCAAAAAATTCCTGAACAAACGTGTCACTCGCCAGCTTATCACAGAGAGCGGAATAAGAATGCCCGAAATTATAACTTATAAACCGAAGTCAAAATCGGGCGGCATAAAAAAAGAGTTATTCCCCGTTGTTGTTAAACCATTTTCAGGACACGCCAAACAGAATGTTCTAATGATTGACAGCCCCGATGAACTCGATGCTTTTTTTAAAACCAATTCACCTGCTGACTTTATTATCGAAAAATATGTCCGCGGCGACGAGATTATCTGTGCCGGAGTTATACAGAACGGCAGGTACAGCCACGTTGCCATGTCTGACAAAAAGACAACTTCCCGCCCGCATTTTGTAGACACCATGCACCTGATGCCGTCACGTTACGCGGGATTTGCAGATGAGACAATAAAAACAGGGCAGGCACTGGCCGACATCTTCAGAATAGACACAGCCCCTGTTATAATGGAATTCCTTGTTGACCGCGAGGGGCAACTTCACCTTATAGAGGCAATACCTGAATTCGGCGGTGAATTTATACCGGACATTATGATCCCCGCCTCGACCGGTTACAACCACATCGGCAGCCTTATATCTGCAGTGACAGGGTCCAACTTTTCCAGGCCTTCACGACGCTCAACACATTCACCAGTTGTGGTAAAATACATAACCGGCACAGAGGGAACACTTGCATCCTTCAGCATTGACAAAGTTAAAAGCATGGAGAACATACTCTTTACCAGGATATTCAAGCACATCGGCGACAGGGTATCTTTGCCTGTTAAAAACCATGACCGGCTTGGAGTCATCGTTGCCAGGGGCAAAACCATAGAGGCGGCAATAGCCTCGGCCGAATCTGCCGAAAAAGAAATGAATATAAGGATACGGCACGACTGATGGAGAGCAGGGAATGGGACATTCACTACACGCGAGGTAAATCGGCACTGACCTACCCGGATGAAAACCTTGTGCGCCTGCTTGGCCATGAACTAACGTCGCGCAAAGCAACCGGTTTAAGGGCCCTTGACACAGGGTGCGGAAGCGGCAGGCACCTCTTTCTTCTTGAAAACCGGGGCATGGAATTTTCAGCAGGCACAGACTACAGCCTTAACGCGCTTGAAATCTGCCGCGCTTCAGGTCAGAAGCTGCTTGTGAACTGCGACAACAGGGCGCTCCCCTTCAGGGACTCGTCGTTCGATATAGTGATTGCATGGGGCTCGCTCCATTATTCGCTTAAAGATGAAACGCGCGCAATGGCCAGTGAACTGCTGCGCATAACCGCACCCGGCGGAGTGCTCTTTGCCACACTTCGGCGCGACAACGACACATACCTGCGCACGGGCGAGCACCTGGGGAACAATGTGTGGCGCACAAAACTGGATGACCTTGAGGGTTCAACGGTCTCTTTTTACAGCGAGGATGAAGTTAAGTTAATATTCAGCGGCTTCGGCGAACTTAAGTACGGTTTCATGGAACGGAGCATTGTGGGCGACAGATCAAAGGTCATATCACACTGGGTTATTTCCGCGCGAAGGTAAAATCGCAAAATACACGGCCGGGGGTTATGATAACCGCAAAAAATCCCGGACAAAGAATAATTTCCAGTATAAAAAGCGGTCGTTAATCCGAAACCTTTCAGTCTCCAAGGTATTTAAATATATAACCAATAAAGTCTTCAAAATCATCCAGCCTGTTTTTAAAAATTCCGAACAAAATTTCATCATCACCTTTTTCATAGTAATGAACAAGCAGGTTGCGGAACATGGCAATCTTCTCATAATTTTTTAATACAGGTGCGGGTATTATTCCGTTTTCTGAGAGCACAACAAAAGCTTCACGATAGGTGGCAGGCTCACGCATCCCGTCACTTGAGATTATATGATGGGCAATATCCATGCATGCTTCGATAATTACATGCAGCGTTCATTCAATAAATCTCCTGGCACGCAGGTCAGTCATGTAAATATCCCGGTCTATATCTGTTGAATTCCTCAGCTCCTTAAGGTTCTGGCTGATTGTTTCAAGGGCTTTTTCAACTATTATTCTATCAGCCATATTTTTTACGCATCCCCTGCATGTATATTTTGTGAATATGCCTGTAATCATCATAGAGTTTGCGGTTTTTTACCTCGCGCTAAATGCGGTATTGAGGATTTTTTTCAAGAATGATTTGCCCTGTACTGAGAATTTCATGAAAAAGTAACGGAGATGCTTCATTAAGTATCACAAGATCAACATTTCTGCCGATATCGGCAGACAGGCTGGACATTACAGCAAGCCGGTCAATTGTATCTTTTTTGTAGTCAGAAAAAAGAAGTGCCAAATCTATATCACTTTTTTTTGTAAACCTGCCTTTAACGGCTGAACCGAACAGGTAGACAGCTGCAATTCCCTTCATGTCTGAAAGTTTTGACTTCAGAATTTCGGTTATTTTTTTTATTTCTTTATCTGCCATAAAATTCATCTCAAGTAACATGTATGCAGGTCCGGTTAGTTGATCAGTTTGCCCGCATGGTTAATAAATATCAATCAATTTTTAAAAGGGAAACAGTATCGGCAGTATGCATTAGAATGAGACTGATTTGCCAGGTTTTTTATTTTAAAAACGACGGCATGACATACCTGGATGAGACTGAAAGGTATATTCTAAGCAATGATACGTATGCAGGATTTGATATATCCGGGGTTGTCTGGCTCATAGATGCAACCCGCGCAATTAACGGCGGCCTCCCGTACCTGAAGGACCTTGTGCCGTAGGGCGTGTGCCCTCTGCCCGCATGCCCTCACCCCGCCCTCTGGGCACCCCTCTCCCGTTCTGAAGAATTGAAGGGGAGAGGGGGAATGGTATAAGCTTTATGCTGCTGCCCCCTTCTCCCGTTTTTACGGGAGAAGGGCCGGGGATGAGGGCATTCGGCCGGAGGAGGACATGGTCTGTTACACAAAGGGATTGATAATCCTCAGGGAACCATCAATCAACTGATGGTGCTGCATGTCTTCGCTGTAATAATAGATTATGATATTTGTATCTAAAAAAACTTTATCTGGCATTTGCTTCGTCCCTGTTGAATCTAAAACCGGATGTTTTTAAAGATACTGCGTTGAACTTTTTTATACGGGAAGCGGGTCCTGTTTTTACATCTTCAAGTATTTCAATCTCATCTTCAGGGAACTGTTTCAAAGCCGAGATCACTTTATCAAAGGCCCTGTCCTGTACATTCAGTTTAATTAAACGCATTTTATACCCCGTAATTTATTACTATACTGTTAAAAAATTTATTATAGAAAAACAGTTATGTCAAAGGAAAAACCGGTCCCTGGCCTTTCATTTACTTTTACCGTCCCTGTTCGTAACCTCTACCCTTGCCGACGATATGTACGCGTTCCCTTCGCTGCCTATACCGTATATGTAGACCCCCTGTACCTTTACGCTGTCGCCGTTAACTGCAGCATCTTTTTCAGGGCTGAATACCTGTGCTATCCATTTAAAATTCTTTCCGTCGTAATCGACCATCAGTGTAAAGCCTGTGCCGTTGCCGAACCTCTTTACGTTCGCGGTCTTACCTTCAAGTTCAAATGCCGCCCCCCTGTAGAGCCAGGGCTTCTGCTGTATGGCCTTAACATCAGGTTTTTCATAAAACCTGTCATCACTGTCGATTATGAACTTCACAAGAAATTCACACTTCTGTTTTACCACCTGGCTCGCGTTGCTGTTCATTATGCGGTTAAGCATTACCACGGCGCTGTTGAACCGTCCCTGCTTCATAAGTTTTCTTGCTTCGTTAAATTCAGCGATCATCACGTCCGGCGATGTATAAAATTCCTTTACAGGCTGCCTGTTCAGCCTGTCAAAAAGTCCGTAGCCCGAACCTGAAATATCGACCATGTCGATCCTTTCGGCATCTTTGCGGTCTATGGTAATGGTTTTATCCCTTATACCTTCGGGTACACGGACACCCGCAAGATACAGGCCCGTAATTACAGCTGCAATAAGAAGAAAAACGATAACGGCAATCCTGCCCCATTTAATTCCGCCGACGCGCCCTTTTGACGCAAGTGGTATCTTACGGGCGCGCCTTAATACAGTATCGGGCAGCGTAACAATTCCCGGGCCCTTTACCTCAACAAGATCGGTTATGCGTGAATTTTTCTGGAATGAAGCGAAATTATTCAGGTCCTCGCACTGCCGCAGCCCCTTGAGCAGTATTTTGTCGCGCGGTGCCTTCTCTATTGCATCAAGATAAAATGCTATGGCCTGTTCTCTGCCTGTGGCTGACTTTAAACCCATGAATGCCCTGAGCTGCAGAAACGGTATATATGACGGATTTACGCGCTGAAGTTTTTCCATTGCCGTATTTGCTCCGGCAAGGTCAGCGCTGTAAAGTTTTGTAACAGCCAGTAAAAATACAGGGTACGGGTTATCGGGGAATGACTGGATCGATTTTTCAAGAATCACAGAGGCATTGGCATACTGCTTTCTTTTGAAAGACCTGTATGCCTCTTTAAGAATCCTGAAGTTCCGGCTGCGTTCAGACATGGCTGATGACCGGATACGCGCTATTTTCTGCGGAAGATGTTTTTAAATCCATCAATGCCCGAATTGCCATCATCGATCATCTTGCCTATAATAAATCCCAGGACTATAAAAAGGATTATTACAATGGTTTTCCAGAAACCGAAGGCAAGTATAAGTACACCCAGGATAAGGCCCGATATGGCCCCGACCGTTTTACCCGGGTTTTCATTAACAAAATCCGATATATACCTTGTAAGGCTCATGCTACTTCTTTACCCTTTCCTGGTATTCACCTGTTTCGGTATTTATCTTTATGTAATCACCCTCGTTTACAAAAAGCGGTACCCTTACCTCCGCGCCTGTTTCAACCTTTACCGGCTTGAGCACGTTTGTTGCGGTGTTACCCTTGGCACCCGGTTCAGCATAAACAACCTTAAGCACAGCGGTCTGCGGCGGTTCTATCATAACAGGTTCACCCTCGTACATGGCAATGTCAACCATGTCCTCCTCTTTAATAAACCTCAGGGCATCGCCTATTGCCTTTTTGGGGATCGACTCCTGCTCGTACGATTCAACGTCCATAAACACGAGTGACTCACCCTCTTCGTAAAGATACTGCATCGATCTTTTTATCAGCTTTACGTCCTCTAACTTTTCGCCGCCCCTGAAGGTCCTCTCTACAACCGACCCCTTGCGCACGTTCCTCAGTTTTGAACGGACAAATGCCGCGCCGCGCGCAGGCTTGACGTGCTGGTATTCGATAACTGAATAGAGGTCGCCGTCAAGTTTTACGACAACTCCCCTGGTAAAATCATTAACTGAAATCATATAACCTCTTGATATTTAAATGACTGTAAGTGCTTTTGAACAGCGGGTAAGCACTTCGGAACCGCCCGCGGTTACCAGGACCATATCCTCGATCCTTACCCCGCCTTTGCCGGGAATATAAATGCCCGGCTCAATAGTAATTACCATGTTCTTTTTAATACCTGAGACGCTGTTCTTCTTGATCGCGGGAGCCTCGTGTATCTCTATACCCAGACCGTGGCCAAGTCCATGACCGAAATTATCACCGTATCCGTGTTCAGCGATGTAGGATCGCGCTGCAGAGTCGAGTTCACCCGTATCAATGCCGGGCCTTACCGCTGCAATCGCCCTTGCCTGCGCCCTGTACACGATATTGTATACACTCTCAAGTTCGGCATCAACTTTATTCACGAATACTGTTCTTGTCAAGTCTGAATTATAGCCCTCATAAATGCATCCCATGTCAATAAGCAACGCATCACCTTGTTCAACAATCTTCTTCATCGAAGGTATATAATGCGGCATGGATGAACCGGCTCCCGATGCTACTATGGGATCGAACGAACACCCCCGACAGCCGTTTCTTTTATAAAAAAGGTCAATTTCAACTGAAATCTCCCACTCCGTAAGCCCGGGCCTTATGAACTTAAGCAGGTGATTAAAACAGGCATCGGTAATTTCTGCCGCTCGCCTGAACAGGGCTATCTCTGACTCATCCTTGATTATCCTCAGTTCAGCAACAGGGTCTTCGGCAAGCGGGATTATCTTTACACCCTTGAGTTTCTTTTTAAGCCCGGAATAAAAAGAATACGTTACAAGCCCGGCCTGTATATGAAGAACTTTTTTATCAGTAATACTGAAAGCATCCTTCACCGAATCAGCCTGCACCCCTTTCTGCAGAAAAAACCTAAATCCCGGAGGCAGGATTGAAAGGATATACTCCTCGTAACGCGAATCTGAAATAAAAAACGACTTTTTATCATCTATCAGAAGGGCGGCATTGCTACCGCAATACCCGGTCAGGTACCTTATATCGTTAAGGTCGGTCACAAGGCAGGGCAACTGGCCCCTTTCGCGCAGAAGTTTTTTAAATTTTTTTATTCTCATCAAACATCCTCTTAATAAAAACAATTTTACACAGACTTAATGATTTTGCAAATGATAAAAAAGTCTCATTAAGTATTTTTGTCACATTACACAGAGACACGGGGGCGCAGGATAAGGATTAAAAAAGTTTTCTGTAATAACGTAAAGAGGGTGAAGAATTAAAGTCAGGTTTTTTGTGATTGATAAAGTTTTAACAATCCCCCGCCGGGGGAAGCAGCTAATAGTAAATAAACATGTATTTGTTTATCAGCTGGGGGCGGGAAATATAGTTCAACAGTGATGATAAACGGACAGGGCCCCTGGCATTCCGGGATGATATATTAAATAAATTTTAGTTGATCTGTACAATGATCTTCTGAAATAAACCTGAGTAATGTCCTGGACATTTTGCAGGTTAGATCACTCTTCACACCGCCATAGGCGGCGTGGAAAAATAATAGTATTACACTTAAAAATATTCAGGAACAATTACTGGATAAAAAACAGAGGATAAAATGACAGAATTTAAAAATGTTACAGTAGTAAAAAAAGCAAATGTTTACTTTGACGGAAAGGTTGTCAGCCGAACTGTTAAATTCCCGGACGGAACCGAAAAGACACTTGGCTTTATGCAGACAGGCGAATACACCTTTAACACAGGCGCTCCAGAACTGATGGAGATAATGTCTGGCAGGCTCGAGGTGCTCCTGCCGGGAAGTGATTCGTGGAAATCAGTACAGGCCGGGGAATCTTTCAATGTAGAGGCCAACTCGAAGTTTACGATGAAAGTCAGCGCTCCGGCAGACTATTGCTGTTCATTCCTGAAATAACCGCAGCCATTAAAGCATGCCTGCGGGACTGTCACGCATTTTTTGAATTGACTAATCCGGCCGGCTGGATATTTATTAACGCGTGAGTAATTGAGCATTATGAACGGCCTGAAAAAATACCCCACTGAAGATGAATGCCACGAACTGCTGCACAGGTTCAGGATGCTCCCGAATATTATTGACCATTCAGTTCAGGTAATGCGCGTATCCCTGGCAATTTTTGACGACCTTAAAGACCGGAACTCGCTGAGCAGGGAACTTGTTGCCGCGGCTGCCCTGCTCCACGATATAGCAAAAACCAGGTCGATAGAACAGAAAGACCTTCGTCATGACCTTATAGGCGCACAGATGCTGCGGGAACTGGGGCAGAACGAGATCGCAGATATCTGCGAAAATCATGTTATCTACAACGGCTTTGACAAAGACTCGCCGGTAAATGAAAAAGACATAGTATTCTACGCCGACAAACGCGTAATGCATGACCGCGTTGTCGACATTGAAACAAGGATAGCAGACCTGGTCGAAAGGTACGGCAAGACCGAAAAGATTAAAGAGATGATAATCCACAATAAAGAATTTGTCCTTGCCCTTGAACACAAAATCGAGTCGGGCATGAAGCACAGCCTTGACCAGGCTTTAAAAGGCCTATGAAAAAATACCTTATCCTTGACTGCTACGTTGATGAACCGGCCTGTCTTGGTGTACCTCCTTTTATATCGCCATACCCCAGGTATATTGCAGGCGCCCTTGTTGAGGCCGGCATCGATCCTGCAAATATAACCTACATAACCATAGATACCCTGCGTGAAAATGATTACTTAATCGACGGGGATTACCACTATGTTTTCCTTATCGGCGGAGCCTCTGTCCCGGGAAAATACCTGGGCACAAAAATAGGCACACTATCCGAGATAAATAGAATTATTAATAAAAACAGCCGCCTTAACATTGTGGCCGGAGGAGTTGTAAACAGGGCACTCTCACCTGCCGGGAACCTTGTAATTGTAATGAACGACCCTGAAATGTATGCGCACACACTTGCGCTGGGCAGGCCCGTGGACTCTGCGCGTACATATCCTGAAATAGACAAATGGGCAGCCGCGGGATCCTTTATCGTAAAAGACCACCCGTGGTTCCCTCACATCATCTGCGAAATGGAGACAGGCAGGGGCTGCCCCAGGCTGCAGCACTGTTCATTCTGCCCCGAGGGCCTGGTGCGCAGCGTGCAGTTCCGGGATACACGCGGCGTAATTGATGAAACCTTAAGCCTTATTAAACAGGGAGTCACAAGATTCAGGATCGGCAGGCAGCCCGATATAATACAATACGGAAGCAGGCTTGATGTGTACAAACAGGGTTTTCCCCAGCCCGAACCTTCCGCCGTGGCAGAACTTTTCTCTGAGCTGGGCAGGCTGCGCACCAGCGGCGCCATCAAGGTACTTAACGTGGATAACGGCAACCCCGGTTCCATTGCGAACTGGCCGGATCATTCCGCGAAAATACTTCATTCCATCGCGTCGGCTGTTACAGAGGGTGACACGCTCCCCTTCGGCATAGAATCCTTTGACCAGAGAGTATTTGCAAAAAACAACCTCAAGGTAAACATGGAGGAGTCGCTCTTTGCCCTGCGCATGGTTAATGAAATCTGCGGCAGCCGAAGAAACGGGATCCCCGTACTCCTGCCGGGCATAAACCTTATCCAGGGACTTCGTGGTGAAACCGCAGATACATTTAAAATAAACTACGAGGCTCTTTGCAGAATCGCAAACGAAGGCCTTATGGTTAAAAGAATCAACATCCGCAGGCTTCAGCCCTACCCTGGCACCGCACTTTACGATGAAAGCGGCAGAACGCCCCCTGCGCTGCTTAAACGCTTTGAATACTACAAGGGAAAAATCCGCGACGAAATAGACAACAGCATGCTTAAACTTATCTACCCGGCGGGGACCATTCTGCGCAGAAACCTTATGCTCGATTACCGTGACGGTTACTCACTGGGCAAGCAGATTGCCAGCTATTCCATAACTGTAAAGGTGCCGGGTGAAACCGGAAGATTATTGAGCGATGTGATTATTACAGGCCACAGGGAGCTTTCACTCTCGGGACTGGCCCTGCCCTTTAATCCGAACACCGCACCATCAAGGTCATTTGAAACCATACCCGGCATAGGCCGTGACAGGGGATCGCGCATAATACTGGCGCGGCCTTTCAGTACAACGGGTGAATTCGCAGATCAGCTTAAGGGGGTACCGGACAGGGTAAAAATGGGGCTGCTTGAAAATACTGTATTATGACAGTAATTATTTATGAAAATACTGTATTATGACAGTAATTATTTATGAAAATACTTTTACATGTAATATTGCAGTTTAATTCCTCCCGCCTCCTTTGGCGGCGGAGGCAATAGAGCACTTTATATTACAAAACAGTTAAGGAATTAATTCCGGTATTATAATTATTTTTTACGAAGAACAATCAGGGTCAGGTCATCGTGAATGTTGTTCCCCGCAAATTTATAAAAATCATTCACAATATAATCCATTATCCCCCTGGCCGTGCCGGCTTGCGCAGCAGTAAAGACTTCAAAGAGCCTGTTGTCTCCATAGAACTCACCGCTCTCATTACGGCATTCGAGCAGACAATCGCTGTACATTAAGATCACATCGCCGCTCGCTGCGGTGAACTGATGTGTTTTATACGAAAGGCACGGCGAATTGAGGCCAATGGGGTGCCCCTTGAATTTATGGTCCTGTTCATCAATCATTATTACAGAATTATCCGCCCCGTTCCTGAGCAGCAGGTCAGGATGCCCGGCGTTTATATATTCAATCCTGTCTCCGCACAACCTCAGCATAATCCCAGTAATAAAAGCGTTTACTCCGCCGAGTTCAGCCAGAAGATCCCTGTTGGACTTTTCAAAAACACTGTCAAGGCTCTCATTGTGAGACTTTATAAAATTCCTGTAAAAAACAGGCTTTGCAAGTATTGTAATCAGCGCCGATGCCACGCCATGGCCGGATACATCAAAAAGGGATATACCTTTCAGCCTGTTCTCCGTGATATAGAAATCATAAAAATCTCCCGATACACCGGCACTTGGTACTGATAAGAATGCCACATCCCAGGCATCATCCTCAGGCGGTGTCAGGGGAAATATTGAGCGCTGAATATCATGCGCAAGATCCATTTCAATTTTTGACCTGGACTGTTCAAACCTGAGCATAATATTAGCCTCGGTCAGGTCCGTGTTCATATCTTCGAGTTCAACCCTGACACTGTAGGCTTCTTTTCTCTTTTTATGCACATAGTAGGCTGCTACTGAGAGAAGTACCATGGCGGGGATCAGACAGAACGACAGGTAAAATTCCATTTTGATATTTCCAGGCTGGTGTTTAATCTCAAGGGCATAAAAAATGACGCTCAGGTGCGCGGCAAGTGTTATTAGAGACATCAGGAGTGATTGGAGCATGCTTGTGTATGTCAGGACAAAGGTTACAGCCATAAGGGCTGTAAAGAGACCCAGTTCACGCAGCCCCTGCAATTTATATACCCAGAAGCAATATGCAATGATATATACAATCATATAAGTTGTGAAAAGTGTCCATTCAAGACGCCTGGATATCTCTTTTTTTATATATACAGCGAATATCATAAGAATTGAAAAACTTATCAGGCCAGTTGAAAGAAAGAGCGCTTCTTTATATGTAATGGGTGTCAGATCAAGCCTGATAGCGATGAGAGTCTCAATTATGGCAATAGTATATGCCGCAAGAACAAGAAACTGGCCGCGAAAAAAAAGATTATACCTTACACTTCCGGTTTTCAGATTATTTACCTGTGCAGCTAAAGTCATATCCCCCTCCGGCGGGTCAACAAATTGAAAAATCATTATACTATATTTGTCAAATAAAAAACCCGTGCATGCTTTTGAATGGATACAAAAGCAGGCGCACAGCCTTTAAATCTTTAAATTAAAATAAAAGTAATAATTATTCAGCGCAAAATTCTGAATCTTTTGCAGAATAAATGCTCTCTTCCCTCCCGCCGCCGAAGGCGGAGGAACCACTTGAACAATATATTAAACTGATAAATATTTCTATTATATTTAACCCCTCCGCCGCCGAAGGCGGCGGAAGTACTTGAACAATATATTGAACTGATAAATATTTATAAAAATATTTATCAAAAAAACCTGTATTATAAGATAAACAATTGAATCCCTGCGGGGCTTTATTACACTTATGCACATGACTGAAAATCAGAAAATTGCGCAGATACTCTCAAGCCTGCCCGATGAACCGGGTGTTTACCAGATGCTCGACTCCGGCGGTAAAATTATCTACATCGGCAAGGCAAACTCGCTCAAAAAAAGGGTAACGTCATATTTTACCAAAAAAGACCATGACCCGAAAACAACGGTGCTTGTTAAAAATATTCGTGATATAGAATATATTATTACTGATTCCGAAATAGAGGCGCTCCTTCTTGAAAGCACACTTATAAAAAAGCATAAACCTAAATTCAACGTGAGACTCAAGGATGACAAGCGTTACCCCTACATAGCTGTTACGCTTAACGAGGATTACCCCCGTGTAATATATACACGCAGCATAAACCGCAATAAGGACAGGTACTTCGGCCCGTTTACAGACGCGCGCGCTGCAAAAAATACTTCAATAATGATCAACAACCTGTTCCGGCTTAAAACATGCCGCAGGCAGATTCCGCTAAGGGAGAACGAAAGGCCCTGTATAAACTACCAGATTGGTAAATGCTCGGGCGTATGCGACGGAAAGATCTCACAGCAGGAGTACAGGGCGCTTGTGGATGACGCTGTAAGTTTTCTTGAAGGTAACATTGAACCGGTAATAGAAAACCTTAACTTCCGAATGAAGGCATATTCCGCAAGCATGGATTTTGAAAAGGCTGCCGCCATGCGCGACATGATCTTTGACATACAGACAGTTTCGCAAAAGCAGAAGGTTGACCTGGCATCGGGCCTTAACCAGGACTACATGTCTGTTAAAATTACAGGCGGAGAGGCTCTACTGGTTCTATTCGAGTTCAGGCGCGGAGTGCTTACGGGCCGCAGGGTGAATGTATTTGACAACGCCGAATACACAGACGAGGGTACGGTCTTCTCTGCATTCATTGTGGAATACTACAGGGCGCGCGAAATACCTTCACGCATAATGACACCGGTAAACGTTCCCGATACAAAAATACTGGCCGCGCACCTTTCAGAACTTGCAGGCACAAAGGTCATAATTACAACGGCAGCATCAAAACAGGACCAGGCAATAATCAGTCTTATAAACAAAAACATAGATATTATTACTGCAGAACGCAGGCTTTCGGAACAGAACAATCCCGTGGCCGGGCTTGCAGCGCTCAAAGATTCTCTTGAACTTGAGACCGAACCTGAAGTTATGGAATGCTTTGACATATCCAACTTTCAGGGTACAGACGCGGTTGCATCAATGGTGCAGTTCAAAACCGGCAGGCCCGATAAAAAGGGCTACAGGCGCTATAAAATTCGCGGTTACGAACAGTCCAATGACCCGGGCATGATCCATGAAGCTGTTTCACGAAGGCTGCAGTTCCTTGTGAACGAAAACCTTCCGCTGCCCGACCTGGTTATCATAGACGGGGGCCCCACGCAGCTGGCACGTGCCATAGAGGCCGCGGAAAACTTTGCCCCTGAGCTTAAAATTATATCCCTTGCCAAGAGGTTCGAAGAGATCTACACAGACCCGCGCAGGGAACCGCTCCGGCTGCCCGAAAATTCACCGGCGCTCAGACTTCTGCAGAACATAAGGGATGAGGCGCACCGCTTTGCCGTAACCTACCACAGAAAGCTCAGGGATAAACGCACAATCGCGTCTGAACTCGATTCCATACCCGACACAGGTGAAAAGACAAGGCTGCTGCTACTTAAGCACTTTAAATCGGTCGATGCGGTAAAATCTGCCACGGCAGAGGAGCTTGCGGCAGTTCCCGGACTGGGCAGGGCTAAAGCTGAAAAAATCTACAGGTATTTTCATTCCTGACGGAGCGGGCACACGGTGAAGGGACTTAAACTTTTTTAAAGAGTATAATATTTTTCCTTTACAAGTTCCGGCGTATTGTTTTAATTGCCATCAGTGCGGGGCGTGGCGCAGTCCGGTAGCGTACCTGAATGGGGTTCAGGTGGTCGAAGGTTCAAATCCTTTCGCCCCGACATAAAAAAAAGCTCTGATCTCTCAGAGCTTTTTTTTATTCATGGTTAAAGCATGACGCGGCCATAACCTGCCCTATTTACCGATATACTCATCATCCTTCCATTTTCCCTTTTTCCTTATAAAGCCATTTGACCTGTAGAGTATGCCGTGGCCGTTCTGCCTGTCATCCTTCCATTCCCCCGCGTACCTGGAACCGTCAGCCCAGGTTAAAGTCCCCAGCCCGTCACGTTTACCATCTTTCCAGTCCCCTTCATATTTGATTCCGTTCGCCCATATCATTGTCCCGCGGCCGCTGCGTTTACCATCTTTCCAGCCGCCTGTGTACCTGGAACCGTCAGCCTCTGTGGCAGTACCCTGGCCGTTTCGTTTGTCATCTTTCCATTCACCGTCATATTTAGCGCCATCGGAATAGGTCATGACGCCCTGACCGTCCTTCATCCCGTTTTGAAAAGTGCCCGAGTACATGGCGCCGTTTGCCAGGACAAGGGTACCGCGGCCATGCCACAGGCCGTTTTGCCACTTCCCCTCGTACCTGCTGCCGTCCGCATATATCATTATACCCTTTCCGCTCATTACACCGTTTTCCCATTCGCCGTTATATTCACCGCCGTTAAATCCGGTCATAACACCCTGCCCGTGCCATTTGCCCGACTTCCACTGGCCGGTATATTTTCTTCCGTCAGGATAGGTCATTGTGCCCTGCCCGTGCTGCAGTCCCGATTTCCACTCTCCCGAATAGAGCGCGCCGGTATCAGTGGAATATGTACCTGTACCGTTCTTACAGTCACCTTCAATGCATTCCTCTGCCTGCGCGTTAAGTGCGAAACCCGCGCATAAAATGATAAAAAAAAGTATCATTTTTTTCATTGTGTCACCTTCCCGATATAAAATATGATTCAGTGTTAATGCTTAATTTACAGAACACACGCTGATTAACTGAAATGCTTATTTCTGACCCTGCGTCTTTTTAACAATATCCTCAAGCCGTTTGTTCTCTGCCTCAAGCTCCCTTTCACGCTCCGAAGACTTTGTGTCACGCAGATACTGCAGCTGAACTTCAAGCTTTTCAACCCGGTCCCGCAGCCTGGTAACAAGGTCCGCGTTCAACGCCAGGCTGCGCCTGTCGCTCTTCTGCTGCTCCTGCAGCGTTTTAACCGTAACTGCTGCATTCCTGTATACTTCAACAGACCTGAGTACATTTACAAGCTCACCGGTTAATTCATCAGGCGTTAAATTTTCAGCGTAAGGGCCAAGTCCTTTACGCATTAATCCCTCAAGATCATCAAGCCTTTTACGAACAACAGCCAGCTCTGACCTTGCCTTTTCATGTTTTTTGAGCATGTTCTGCAGCTCAACTTCAGATTCGCCGGACCTTTGCATAGAACTGTTGTAGCCCGATTTAAACTTCTCTAACCGGTTCTCAAGATGAACAATCTTTGCCTTTAAATCGATTATCTCAAGGTCAGATTTACCCTTGTCATAGGTTATTTTTTTTATTTCACTTCTAAAACGCTGCTGTTCAAGGGTATTCCTTGACTTAAGATCCTCTATGTCCCTGTTTATTTTTTCAAGCTTCTGCTCGTAGCTCAGCTGAAGCTGCTCCTTTTCATTTTTAAGAATCCCGCATTCATCACGATAACGGCCAAGGGACTGTTCAAGAGAGGCAATGGTTCTGCTTATCTTCTCCTCCTCGCTAATATACGTAGAAAAAAGTTCCGAATGCCTGCCTGTATAGTCCCCTGCGGTTTCAAGATTTGCGCTCCTGTTCCTGAAATCCTCCTGCAGCTCCCTCTTCGAATTCCTCATGGCAGAGAGCTCCTTCTCCATAACTTCAAGCTCCCTGGTTATCCTGGCGTGTTCGTTATCAATAAGATGCATCTGAAGGGCATTGTCGCAGAAAACCTTGAACATGCTGTCGAAAAGACCTATTGCCTCAAGTACGCCCGAAAGCTGGTCAGCGGGAAAAAGTTTAATATACCTCTCCCTTGCGGAGAGGTAGACTTCATATACCAGTGAATAAAAGAGCGATGATTCAGATGCCCTGTAACAGGTTGCGCCGGAATATGCCCTGGATTCCCACGAAGCGGGCTTTACAATATTACTTATAATCTGCTGAAACACCGAGTGCAGGTGGCCCGGATATAATATGCCGGCCTCAGGGTACGGCCTGTGCAGAAACATGAAGTAAAGATAATCCCTTGCCCTTGTGCAGCTCCTTGTAATCCTGCGGCAGACCCTGCGTATTAATGAAACATCAAGCTCGACGGGACTAAGGTAGATCTCACAGAATAACCTGCAGTTGCCGTTTGCTGCCGCAAGCTCGAATATATCCAGGAAGAATAAACGTATAGCTTCGTCATATTTTCTGTCATAACTGAATTCCCTGTTTTCAGGGAACCGTACAAACCTTGATGTCCTGCATGAATCCTGCATCTGCGAAATATGGTATGTAAAAAAACCGAAAGTTGAATCAAGGGGCACCCCCTCCCTGCTGCAGGCTGCCTTTATATCATTAAAGAGAGATTCACAGAAATCATCCTCGTAAAAAAAAGAAAGGTCAACGGCTGAATCTGTATAGCCTGCTGCGCATTTACCCAGCCCGGCAAGCCTCTCTTCGGCACAGGGGTGGTTATCTTCAGGAAATTCCCGTTCCACCGGGTCGGTAAAACTTCCGGTGTATGCAGGGTCAGCGAGCAGATGATCGCGCAGGTTCCTGGGCGCGTTGTGAAGCTGAAGTATTCTGTACAAAAAATACCTGTTAAGCGCATGGTAAAAAAGTGTTTCATGGTTCAGCTCTTCAGTCCCCGCTTCATCGCCATCCTCTTTTCTTTTGTAAAAGCGCATCCATGGTGTAAGGGGAACGGGATTAACAGGGAGCGATGAAGGGAGCGGAACCTGCATCTTCATGTGGTAATTGAACTGCAGAGCCATGACGGAATAGTAGCGGAGCAGGTCCCTGTAACGGTCATCTATTATCTTCTCCTGAATATCTCGAGAAAACCATGTTCTTAAAATTTTTTCAGGAAGCGGTTCAAGGTACAGGTCAGCCCGGTCAATGGTTGACGAAACCGGAGCGTAGCTTTTCTGCAGCTGCCTGTATATCTCCAGTGTTTCGGGATCACGATCCGAAAAATGCCTTGAACTGTCATACCTTGATACTGCCACACCCAGCACAGAGAGAAGAATCTGCTCGACCCTGCTGTAAACATTCCAGTACCCGCCCTTTTTAAGGTGCGCGGTAAACTGGTTTACGTAGGGCTTATTAACGCCGAAAAAATCGTACGTGGCATAGGGCCTTGTTCTTCGTGCAATCTGAATGTGTGTATGCGCGCCGGTGCTCCTGCCGGTATTGCCTACCACCTGG
>JAAYBQ010000132.1 GCA_012730035.1 Spirochaetota bacterium | reverse complement strand
TTGAAGGCGCATTTATAGCCATAGAGCCCCAGACCGGCTACATTACCAGTATGGTTGGGGGTTCCCAGTTCGATGCATCCAATCGTTACAACAGGGCTGTACAGGCAAGGAGACTGCCGGGTTCAGCCTTTAAACCATTTGTGTACGGGTCGGGTATATATAACAGCGTCATAAGCACCGCTACAGTTCTTCCCGATGTGCCGATAATAGAAATAGACGCAAGCGGCGACACGTGGTCCCCCGGAAACTATGAAGGTGAGTATTCAGGGATGGTTAACATCCAGAGAGCTCTTGCAATGTCCATCAACATTATATCAATAAGGATATTTGACCTTGTAGGAGCAGACCGTGTAGTTGAATACGCATCCAGGATGCTTAAGGTTTCGGAATCTCGGTTTACTCCCAGCCCCTCGCTTGCCCTGGGCACAGTGGATGTTACACCCCTTGAACTTGCAACCGGATACGCCATTTATGCTAACCGGGGGCGTGATGTCATACCTTATGCTGTACGCTATGTCGTAGATCGTGACGGCAATGAAATAATAAACGTTGAAGAGGAAGTTGGAAATATTATTGCAGCAAAAGAAATTGAAGGCACAATCCAGGTAATTCCCGAGGCTGTGGCCTATATAATGACAGACCTTATGCAGGGAGTTGTGAACCACGGAACACCTGCGTATGCAATACGCAACCAGGCGGGGTTCACCAAACAGGCCGCGGGAAAAACAGGTACTACTCAGAACTGGACTGACGCATGGTTCTGCGGTTATACTTCAGATATCGCAGCTGTTGTCTGGTTCGGTTACGACAAATCATTCATGACGCTCGGTAAAGGTCAGGCCGGAGCCGGCCTTGCTGCCCCTGTCTGGGGTTATTACATGCAGGAAGTTTATAATGGAATGCCCGATCCAAGGTTCGCAGAAAGGCCCGAAGGCGTCGAAAACAAAGGTGTATGCTGGTACACAGGCCTGATCCCCGGGCCTGACTGTCACAAAATTTCAGGCGGTATAGGACTTAAGGGGAGTAAAGTATCTAAAATGTGCGACGGAAATCATTACGAAATGAAATCTGTTATAGAACGGTACATGGAAAAGCAGGGCCTCACTGAATAGTTTATAAACCTGTATCGCAGCCGGGAATTAAGAATACAAGAATTCTGACAGGAGTCAAAGATGTTTAACGTAGGTGATAAAATAGTTTACCCGATGCATGGCGTGGGCGAAATCGAAGGTATCGAAAAAAAAGTAATTCTGGGAAAAAGAAATGAATACTATCTTATCACCATAATCAATAATGGGATGAAGGTAATGATTCCGGTCAACAATGCAAAGGAGATCGGGATAAGAAGTATTATTGCCAAGAAAGACATTAAAAAGGTCATGACAATTCTTTCAACAGAGGCGGACAGCATAGAAGAGGACTGGAAAATAAGATACCAGAACAATATCGATAAAGTTAAAAGCGGCTCCATATTCGAAGTTGCCGAAGTAGCAAGAGATCTTTACCGGCGGGGAAGCGAAAAAGAACTCTCAATCATGGAAAGAAAACTTTATGAAAACGCTTACCAGCTGATAACCTATGAAGTGGCCATGTCAAAAAATATAGATATAGAAGATGCAGGTAACCTGGTTTCTGAAGCATTATCTTCAGGTATAGATTCAAAAGAGTAGAATTTCTTCCCCACGTTTGGCTGTTTCCGCAGAAAAAGGTTATCCCTGAACCGGTTTATTCCCGGGAAAAACCGTGTCTGAACCAGAAAAACAGGAATAACTATGTCTAATATTTAACTTTTTATTATCTTTTATAATAACAAAATGTCTTTTTTTTAATCTTAATTTGTGCAAGCTGTATTTTGTCTTTTAAAAACGGATTTTACGTTTCACATACAGAAGGATTTATTCATTACAGCCAGCAGAAACACAAAATTTTTTCAGGAGTCATACCATGTTTATTATTCTTTTAAGGACCTTATTCATTATTACATCAATCTTCTTTACGTCCCTGTTTTATATTAACCAGTCGATAACAGCAGTTATTATCTCAGCCGCTGCTGCTGCAGTTGTCTCACTCAGTGTTGTTATTATGATTGAGTATGTATCCCACAGTTTCCAGCCCCGTCAGCTTTTTGCTGCACTAACAGGCCTGCTCGCAGGACTTTTAATAGGCCACATGCTTGTACTGGGTGTTGAATCTTTCCGGCTGCAGTTTGTTGTAGAATTCTCCGGCATAATAAAACCGCTGCTCTACCATCTCTGCGGTTTTGCAATAATGATGTTTTTTATCATCAACCATGAGGAGATTACCTTTCTTGATAAAATTATTTCGGAACGCGGTAAGGAATCAGAAATGCAGATTGCATACAAGATTCTTGACACAAGCGTTATTATTGACGGCAGGATAGCTGATATATGCGACACCGGCTTTCTTGAAGGCATACTGGTTATCCCCAACTTTGTGTTGAATGAACTTCAGATGATTGCTGACTCTGCGGATTCAATAAAACGCAACCGGGGCCGCCGGGGACTTGACATACTTAATAAGATGCAGAAAGACCAGTCTATAATGGTTAAAATTTCTGACATGGACTTTAAAGATATCCCCGAGGTGGATTCAAAGCTTGTAAAACTTGCCAAGGTTATGAAAGCAAAGGTTATCACTAACGATTTCAACCTTAACAAGGTTGCGGAATTTCACGGCGTCGATGTCCTGAACATCAACCAGCTTTCAAATGCGCTTAAACCGATAGTTCTTCCCGGTGAAGACATGAGGGTACTTCTTATCAAGGAGGGAAAGGATTCCAACCAGGCCATTGGGTATCTAGACGACGGAACCATGGTGGTTGTCGAAAACGGAAGGCGAAGGATGAACGATGAAGTTGATGTCACTGTAACCTCGGTGCTGCAGACAACCGCAGGGCGCATGATTTTTACAAGGCTCCGCGAAGACTGAGAAGAGAGAGTGAAACTTCTTGCAATACATGGAAGCCCGCGAAAACGCGGGTTTTCATCAACACTGCACAGTGAATTCATCAGACAATTCACATCTGCGGGCACTGAAATAACCGAAATCCATGTCTACGATAAAAATATTCTTCCATGTACTGCCTGCGGCACATGCAGAAGTGAATTTTACTGCCCGGTAAAGGATGATATGGAAAAAATATACGGCATTATACGCCAGGCTGATGTAATATCAATTTCAACCCCTTTATATTTTTCATCTGTGCCGTCGCAGCTTAAAGTGCTCATTGACCGGTGTCAGATCTTCTGGGAGCAAAAAAATCATAACCCGGGCAACCTGCCCTGCAGGAAACAGGGTGTACTTTTCTGCACTGCAGGCGCTGACTATACGAGCATGTTTTCAGGAGTTCTCCAGCTTGTCAGACATTTCTTTAATACCATAAACGCCGGCTTTACAGAACAGGATTGCATCCTGCTGCCTGGAACGGACAGTTCCGTGGCAGAAAAAATATCTCTTGAAATAATTAATACCTCTGCCAGACTCTCTGAAAGAATAATTACCGGAATTACCCGGTAAATTACGGAGTCATAAAATGAAACTTATTGCAGTAGTTTCCCTCAAGATGAAGACCGGGCTTCTTCCCCAATTCATTGCATCGCTTTACAAATACGGGGTGGGAATTAACTACATCAACCTGACCGAAACTGATGACAGGTGGGAGGATTATTCAATAGAAATAACGTATTCTGTAAAGAAAGAGCTTATAAGACTGCTTGATTCACTTAACAAAAATACTGAATATTTCAGGAATATTTCAATCACCAGTACCCTCGAAGACAGGATAAAGGGGGGACTGCTTAAAACTTCAGGTAAAATAGATATTGAAAACATCAATGATATTGAAACGGCACTTCTTGGCGGCAACAGGCTTATACATGAAAAAATCGATGCCGGCCTTGGTAAAAGCTATTGCGGATGTTTTAACAGTGTGGGACTTATCAGCGGTCACAGGACTTCACGCAGTAATTCAATCACCCATCTGCACCATTACTATGCAGACTCGGAACGGGATGCTGTCATTATTAACAGGTTTACAGGACGAAACGCATTCCCCTGCGTCATACGTTATTCATCAATTGAAGACCTGATGCGGAGCCTTAAATCGGTTGAAGACAACTTCGCGTGCATAAGGATTATGAAAACAGACGAGGAGGAACTTCCATACAGTTCAATAATTGACAGTATATCAAGACCTATTATATCAAGTGAGCTTGATGAAAAGCCGCTGTTCTATTATTCTCTGCTGCAGAAATTATGTTCAGTCCACAAAATGAAACCCGAAGAGACAGCCGTAGGGATAATTGGACTGTCGGGATATTCTATTCGCCTGACCGCACTCCTCAATAAATGCGGATATGCAAAAATACTCGGTTATGATTCGCGTGAACGAATAATGATGTCCTTTGAAACACGCAAAGGCCTTGCCACAAATGTTGAAAATATAATGGCAAACTGTGACATCATACTTATTGCGGATGAACACGGAGAGCATGACATTGATGAAAAAATGCAGCCCGGCCAGATATTAATTTCCGAAAATCCCGCAGACAAATCCCCCGAGGAGATGGTAAGGCATAAGGGACTTAAAGACTATATTGTAACGGGTGAACACTGCGCGGTCTCACTTATCCCCGGCATGCTCAACGGTATCCTTTCCCGCGAGGAACGATTTTATTCAGACGAAATGCTGCTCCGGCTTGGTGATTTTGTCTCCAGGAATATAAGCGACAAGTATATGCTGCCGGGGCTTTTCAGTTCATTTAATGAAAACTTCGAAGCTGAAATTCAGAAGGGCTGATTGCAGTGTCACCTGCGCGCAATTATCCAGGATATATCCCTGTATTTAAATACTGAATAATCAATCCTTGATCCGCTGCTCATGTCCGACCAGTTGCTGTTCTTATCAAGGCTTGGAATATCAATTCCGGCAAACCCGCTGTACTGGGACAGTATCCTGGTTCTGTCCATTGTAACCCGTATAAGTCCCTCGCGGCTGATAATATCGGTCCTGTCATTAAAAAGCCGGTTGATCCTCTCTATGTCTATCTGAAGAATCAGTGTTCCCTGAAAAATTCCGTCTGATAAAACCGGTACCGATACATACATTCCCAGTATTGACGAACCTGTTGTCATTGTCGAGACATCTTCAAAGTGCACAGCAGCTCTGCTCAGATAACATTTTCTGAGTGGAGTATCCTCGAATCCGTTATTTATATTACATCCGAAAATACTTTCACTGATACGTGTATATATAATATCGCCGCTTTTATTGATCAGGATATAATCAAGGTAAATGCCTTCAGTAACCGCGTTGATCATTTCTGTGATATTTTCACGCTCAAGCAGATAATACCTGCGGCCGCCCGTATTCATCAGTTTAAGATGGGTAAGATTAAATATAATTTTATTTTTTTCGACAACCTGTTTGGCCCTGAAGACATCGGCCTCTGCGGTTTTAAAGAATCCTTCCAGGGTCGAAAGATCAAATGCAGGTTCTGTAACCGTCGGTGTAATAACCTGTTTTTCACTGGTCGCGCAGGAGAGAATAAGCACTGTGGAAATAATCAATAAACGTTTCATAATACACCGCCCTGAACACAGAATTACCTGTCTGATATTATATATCGAATCAGACAGGACTGTTCTTTAATTTATCTTGTCAAGGGGGGTATATTTTTCCAGAAAAACCCTGTTTGTAAGTCCGAAACTGATGGTAAGCTTAAGATTGTCTCCGCTACCTTCGATTTTTACCACACGCCCCATACCGAACTTGGGATGCATAACCTTCTCCCTGAGAGAGAACCTTGATCCGGAATTATCATCCTTGTCGTGATGTTCCCCGGAGCTGTTACCTTTCTGGTAACTGACGGGTGAAACCGGTTTCGTCCCTGCAGATTGAGCCTGGCCTGCCGTACCCCATGACTGGCGCCTGCTTTCTGAGTCGGATGTTCCGAACGATTGTGAATTATAATTTTTTATTTCAAGTAAACTGGTGGGTATCTCTTCGATAAAACGTGAAGGCCGTTTATATTCAGGCCCCATGTAACTGCGCCTCAGTTCGGCACTGGTAATAAAAATTCTGTCCATGGCACGGGTGATTCCCACGTAGCAGAGCCTTCGCTCCTCCTCAACTGCTTCATCGGTGTCGATGCAAAGCTTGTGGGGGAACGTATCCTCCTCAAGCCCGGTAAGGAAAACAACGGGAAACTCGAGCCCCTTGGCATTGTGGACTGTCATAAGTGTCACACAATTGGTCCTGTCCTGTTCATCATCGACTGGATTCTCTTCAGAGGTATAGAGCGATATATCCTGTATAAACTGTTCCGGTGTTGCCTGCGGTTCATGCTGCTCGTATTCAATGATACTGTTCACCAGTTCATCAAGGTTATCAAGGCGCGACCTGCTCTCCAGGGTGTTCTCTTCGAGCAGGCTCTCCCTGTATGTACTCCTGTCAATGACAAGCTTAACAAATGACGAGAGTAAAATTTCAGCCGGAACCCTGGCCATGTCTGCCGATAAATTTTTTATTATGCTCCTGAACTCATCGATTCCCCTGGGCACCTTGCCTGTCATAAGCTCATCGTCAATTACCCTCCACTCGCTGAAGCCTCCTGACGAAGCGGTCTCCATAAGCTTTTCCTGCGAAGCCCTGCCTATACCACGCGCAGGAACGTTAATAATCCTGTACAAAGAAACAGAATCATTCCTGTTTACCAGGAACTTAAGATACGCCAGAATATCCTTGACCTCTTTTCTGTCGTAGAACTTAAGACCGCCCACAATCCTGTATGGAATCTTCTCCCTGCGCAGAAAATCCTCGAAGATCCTTGACTGCGCGTTTGTGCGGTAGAATATCGCAAAGTCCCGGTTACTCAAAGCCTCCCTTGACTTGAGCGACTGTATGGTGTTTATTACAAATTCACCTTCGCCATACTCGTTATTGGCCGAACACCAGACCACAGCTTCTCCGTCACCGCGAGAGGCCTGTACATTTTTCTCTTTCCTGTTTTCATTGTTGCGTATAACCACAGATGCTGCTTCAAGTATCTGTTTTGTTGAACGGTAGTTCCGGTCAAGCGTGATTGACCTGGCATTCTCATAGTCCTTTTCAAAGTTCAGTATGTTGCGAATGTCGGCGCCCCTCCAGGAGTATATGGACTGGTCATCGTCACCAACAACGCAGATATTTCTGCTTGCTGACGCAAGATACCTGGCAATAAGGTACTGCGAGTAGTTGGTATCCTGGTATTCATCAACCATAAAATATTTCCACATAAGCTGCAGTTCAGAAAGAACATGCGGCGAATTTCGCAACAAGCCGACGGTTTTAACAAGGAGATCGCTAAAATCGAGAGCGTTGTTTTCGCTCATCTTTTCATGGTATTTTCTGAAGACCTCTTTAAAATCGAAGGAAAAATAATCGGGCAGCATCAGCAGCGGGTCACTGCCATCAAGATAGGATTCGCTGTCTTTGATTTCTGAAATACGCGAGGCTATCATTGATGGTTTTACCTTCTTCGGGTCCAGGCGCATTTCAACGAGTATTCGCTTGATTACATCCTCCTGGTCGCGGGTGTCGTATATTGTAAAATTTTTAGGAATCCCGCCAGCTTCGCCGAACCTGCGCAGAATATAAACTGCTGCTGAATGAAAGGTCCTCACAAAAACACTGTTTCCCGAAGGACCTGCTATCGACATGACCCTTTTTTTCATCTCCTCGGCAGCCTTGTTTGTGAATGTCACGGCAAAAATATTATAAGGCTTGACGCCCTTCTCGATGAGGTGAGCTATTCTGTGAGTAATAACTCTTGTTTTTCCCGACCCGGCGCCTGCGAGTATCAGTAAAGGTCCCTCTGTATGAAGAACGGCTTCGCGCTGGGTTTTATTCAGGTTTTCCAGTAGATCCATCGGGCAGAACTCTCTTCAGGTAAAATAGATTTATCAGCGCGTACACGTGCGGTTTAAAACTGATAAAAAAATTATAAAAAACAGGGACATAATTGGGCAAGCTATAAATTCCTGTGATATAGAAAATCCCCTCAAAAAAATGATCAGTTACCCGGCCCCCCGGCATGAACGCATGATCTTCCTTAAAAATCTTACTTCATAAAAATATTACCCTTGAAACTGCATAAATATATTGAAAACAAATCCTATCCTGTCACCATTATCCCAAACGTAGTGAAATGGAGAAAAATGCCGGTCACCTGTAATCATGAACGAATTAACGCGCTGGATTTTCTGCGGGGAATAGCTGTAATCCTGATGGTACAGCAGCACACCGGCTACTGGTTCTGGAAGTCTGGCGGAAGCATCAGTTCCCTTATAGCAGAACACCCGTTTATGGTAATTATGAACGGACTTGGCGGACTTGCAGCTCCAATATTCATATCACTTGCCGGTGCAGGGACAACCCTTTCATACGCTTCAGGTAAAAAAGATCGTGAAATCTTTTTACGGGGAATAATTCTGATCCTTTTCGGATACCTCCTCAATCTGCTTACGCCAGCATGGTTTGCCCCCTGGTCATGGTACGTGCTGCATCTTATCGGCCTGGGCATGTGCCTGTCGCCGCTTTTACGTAGAATGAATTCTTACATACTGTTCTTAGTTGCATCTTTCGCAATAGTTGCAACTGTAATGCTCCTTGAATACTACAGCATGCCCCGTTACTTCAATAATGCTTTCATGCGCGGCGCTTTAAGTATTCCGGGAATATTAAAGCTTGCGGCAATCAGCGGCAATTTCCCCGTATTCCCGTGGATAGCCCTTTTCATTGCGGGATTAATTTCAGGCAGATGGATAAAAAACGGCAGCTACATGAACATTCTTAAAACTGCCTGTTTTATATTTCTGGCTTCAACCCTGCTCTTCATTGTGAAACAGGGGAACTTCCAGCTTTTCAATAACAGTACCGGGCAAAGACTGTTAACTGTTAACCTTTACATGTATCCGGCCTACCCGATACAGTTCATGGCACTTTCTGCTTGTACATTTATGCTCCTATTTGCCATAATCGCTGCCGGTAAAAGAATCAGCATAAAAGCTGAAGATATCTTTGTACTAACGGGCAGGGCTTCACTGAGTATATTTATCATCCACATCGTAGTTATCAGAAACTTCATGACCCTTTCCGGTTTCTGGCAGTCTTTTCCCGCAGCTGTAACAGTTATGCTTCAGCTTGCGGTGATCGCAGTGATAATGCTCCTTGTATATTTCTGGAACAAAACAGAGTTCAGATACGGATTCGAATGGATGTTGCGGAGAATTAAATAAATCTGTTTCGTAAAAACAAAGGAGGGCTGACTTAAAAGTTATACCGTGAAAACTGGTATCCATGTGTACCTATACGTTCAGTATAAGCCAATGGATTCCGGTTCTAACAACCGGAATGACTCTATCGCGACTCAAATGATTGTTATTGAGCCAGACCCCATAATTTCCAGATTTACTAAAACTTTACTATACCCTCTTACCGTGCTTTAGTGCTACCACAACTGTCTTCTGTAAAATTTTTTCACCAATACCCGCAGTTTTATCAAGCTCCATCCTCTTCAAATAAGGTATAGCCTTTTCAGGAAGGGGTTTGATCAATTCCGCAAGAACCTTACCTGTTGCCTTTAAGGGTTTTGTCTCTTTCAGAACTTTTAACATCTTAAGTGAAGCACCAAGGTCGAATTCCTGCGGGGTCAGGTCCGTGCCGAAGGGAAAAAACTGGAATATTCCCTGAGACTGATAACCGGACACAAACTCGATAATTTTCTCCGGGTAATTGTTTCTGTATTCTTCGGGAATCTGGTATGACTCAGGAAGTTTGCCTGCCTTTTTCGCCTGTTTAAGCAGCTTCTGCTGGAACCTTGAATCGGCAATATTTATCATCGCGGCTATAACCTCTTTGTCGGGCTTACCCTTAATGTCTGCTATGCCGTATTCTGTTACAATTATATCACGCAAATGTTTTGGAACAGATCAGTGTCCGTAACTGTAAACAACGTTAGATTTCAGGTTTTTGCCTATACCCCTGGTGCTCCTGATAAGCATAATAAGTCTTGCATCGGGCAGTGCATGTGCCATTGCGACAAAATTGTACTGGCCCCCTATACCGCTTATGACACGGCCATCCTCGAGCTGGTCGGATGTTATAGCGCCGAATACATTTGCGATCATACCTGAATTGATAAAACGGCCATCCTTTCTCTGCAGCCTTCGCAACTCTTCATCTCCGTACAGCTGGTTAACCTTTTCTACACTTGACATTCCGAACTGTGCACGTTCCTCCTCGCTCATGGCATTAAGTGAATCATAAAATGCTTTCGGCCCTATAAAAAAAGCACCGAGTATAACCTGGCCGTTTTTCAGTTCTTTACCAAGAAGTTTTTTAACCGCTGCAAGATTTTCCGGAACGTTAAAGTCTGTCGAATATTTAGTCTCTCCGTCATAAATAAATCCCTCTTTGAAAACAAGGCCTTCTTTAAGTATTCCGAATTTAGTCAGCATATCAAAGTCGGTTTTGCGTAACCGGCTGTGTATTCCCTTCTTTTCGTGAAGCAGTTCAAGTATATTCTGCGGAATATTATCAGCAGCAAAGCTCCCCTCGTTAATTAACTTCATTATGGCAACATTATCGAACACCCTGCGCTTGAGTATACCGCGCTTGTACAGCTGCATGAACGCGTCAACAAACATCTCGGACGAGCCGTAGAGCCCCTGCTCGAACTTCTCAGTCCCCCCGAATTTTTCTATAAGATCATCGTACCGCTTTAATATACCGGATTTGTCAAGTACCTCCTGATACAGACTGTTATTCGAATGCCTCAGATCCAGTCCCGCAACAATCGCATCACCCAGCGCGCCTATTCCGACCTGGATCGTACCACCATCCTTGATCAAACTACTCACCTGGAGACCTATCATGTGATCCCTCATCATTACCGGGTCTTTTGGCGGAGCAAACAGTTCATAGTTGTACTGATGACCCTTAAGTACTATGTCAAATGCATCCACCGGGTAAACAGCATCACCGTACATAAACGGCATGTTTTCGTTCACCTCTGCAATAATCGCTCCGCGCCTTCCGCCAGCCCTTGCCTTCTCGACCAGCGCGTTTGCCTCAACACATATATCGGTGTTGCACCCCATTGATAGCATAAGCTTCCCGTCAATCTCCCTGCAGCCCACAAGCTGCCCGAAGACATTCACGCCCATATTAAATGCGTCACGTACAACGTGTGTATAATTTGAATTCAGATGATTCTGCTGAGCCTTTTTGTTATGAAGATATCCGCCTGCCTTATTAAAAAATTCGTAAACCTCGACGTTTTCAGGCAAACTGCCCGCCCTGAAATCAAGCATATAATCAAACTGCGGTGAATTTCCAAAAAGCCTTTCCGCCAGCGGTCCAATAAAACGCTTTTCCAGTTCATTTGTGCCTACGGGCCTCTCAAGGGCAAGTGCGGTCAGTATCTTGAGCTTTATTTCGGGGTCCTGCTTTGCCCGTTTGTACAATTCGTTAATGAATAAGACAGGTTTTCCAAGGGCAAGCGTCATTGCAAAAATGATCTCTTTACCGACGTGATCAATTACCCTGTCCACGGTTTTTACAACATCGTCTGTAATAACTCCTCGAACTCCGTCCATTTATGTACCTCGTCAAATTAGTTTTTAGCGGTTATAACTGAAAGCCTATCAGCGGGTTGGGGGATTATTTATGCTCGAAAGCTGAATTCCCCGTGTTTTATTCCTGTCAGGATTCAGAAATAGACCGGTTTATAAGCCGTCCGATCTTTGGAAGGGAAACGGTTTATAATTAAAAACCGACTAGTCGGTTTTTAATTATAAAATAGACATTATTCCCTAAACGTCAATTGCTTTTAGAAAAATAGACTATTAATAATCAAAAAATACAAATTTTTCATCAAATTATATTACCCGAATATAATATCTTTTTTATTATTATTCCGCAGATATAAAGACTTACAGGTGGTTCAACAGTGGATAAAATCCTCCCTCTCTTTTATAAACTGGAAAAAATAAAAAGCATTAAGGATGAAATTATTGACCTTACCAGACCTATGGACAGTTCATTGCAGATTTATTCACAGCCCGGTTATACTGATCCTGCTTTTAAAATAACGGACTGGTGTACAATAGAAAAGACCGGATTTTCTGTTTCACAAGTTATACTTGGCACACAGACGGGTACCCACATAGATGCTCCTGCACATTTTATTAAAGGGGGAGCAACTATGGAAAGTTTCCTTAAGAGGGATCTCATGGGCAAATATTTTTTAATGAACATGGACAGCAGCAGTTTTAACGAATCAGTAATCAGTAACTACAGTGATGAATCCTTCCTGTTTATTAAAAGCTGCAGATCAAAGGCAGAGGTTTCGCATAAATTTTTTGAACAGTTGCTTTCTTTGAATGCAAAGGTATGGGTTGTTGCCGGGGAATGCGGTATAATTGATGAGCAAAAATTCGGCTTCAACAGGGCCGTTGCATCAGCGGGGAAATTTCTGGTAGAAGACCTTGAAATTGCAGCAGCTGAAAGAATAACAGCGGAAGGTTATATATTTGTAATGCCTCTTAAGCTGGCAGAAACATCCGGGGCTCCATGCCGTGTAGCCGTATTACAGGCGGAGTGAACAGTTCTTTACATCAGCTGATTGCTGTAAAACTGCCCAGAACCTGTTTTGTAATCTTTTTTATCTTCTCTCCGCTCGCAAGAACTGAGAGAACATCACCGGGATATATGATGCTTGATCCTCTCGGTGCGATTACAGTATTATTCCTGTTGATCATTGTTATAGTCACACCGGGAGGTAACTCCATCTCGGATATTTTCAGTTCACCCTTATATAGATCGGGATCAATAAAAATCTGTATCAGCTCATAGTCTGTGTCATGGATAGTAACCAGCTCCATTGTCTGCCCTGGCTTCATGCGGGATTTCCTGGTCAGTTTAAAAAAGTCTGCCAGCCATCCGATTGTTGTGCCCTGAATCAGTATAGAGAGCGCCACTGCAAAGAATACTATATTAAAAATCTGATGTTCATCGTCAATACCTGCAGCAGAAGGGTAAGTGGCAAGAACTATTGGCACAGCACCCCTAAGCCCCCCCCAGCTGATGAAGAGCTTTTCCCGCAGTTTAAGCCCGCAGAAAGCAGTACAGATAAGCACGGCAACGGGCCTGCCGACAAATGTTAGAGCTAAAAATACTATGATGCCTGTTATCCATATTTCAGAAAACCTGTGCGGAAAAACAAGAAGTCCCAGCATAATAAAAAGTCCGACATTCGCAATAAATGAAAGAATCTCGGTGAACGAAGTAATTCCGCTTTTGAAAGGAAGCTTTTTATTACCCAGCACATATCCGGTAAAAAAAGCCGAAAGCATTCCGCTTGCCCTGCTCATGTCTGCAATTGAAAAACTGAAAAGTATTGTCCCTATGAGAAATACATAATAATAACCTATATCAATATTCCGAATTTTGTTATACAGATATGTTCCGGCTATGCCCGTTAATATTCCGAAAGCAACCCCTCCCGCAAGCTGCCACAGAAAGAGAGCCATAGATACGGTTGTATTAATCCCGGACCCGAGTATTAGCTGTAAAATAAATGTTGTGGATATTATAGCCATAGGGTCATTGGCAGCAGATTCAATCTCGGTTATAGATGAGACGTTTCTGCTGATTGACCTGGTTCTGAGTATTGAAAAAACAGCAGCCGCGTCTGTTGATGAAATTATAGCACTCACTAAAAGTGATTTTAAAAAAGGCCATCCGGTTATAAAAGAAAAAAACGCTGCGGTAATGACAGCTGTAATAAGTACACCGGCAGTTGCCAGAAACATTGCAGGTTTTGCCACAGGTTTAAAATGATTACTTTTGGTCCCGAATCCCCCGGCAAATAGAATAAATATAAGTGCAATGTTTGCCACATCCCTTGTAAAGATTGCGTCATCAAAATAGATAAGCCCGGTTACATCACTGCCGAATATTATACCTATTGCCAGGGCAATAATAATCAGGGG
>JAAYBQ010000131.1 GCA_012730035.1 Spirochaetota bacterium | reverse complement strand
TTTTAAAGCCTGGGCGATAGATGATCCCTCCTGGATGTTTTTGGCTGCACGTTCTATCTTTTCTTCGATGATGCAGTTGTTAACAATTTTTTTTACGATTTCAAAACATTTGAGGAGATCAACCCTGTTGGTCATGAGCATGCCAAGATTCATTGTGAACCTGTACACAATGAGTTTATTATAAAGCCTGCTGGCAAGCGGCAGCTTCATCTTGTATTCATCAATCTTGCGTCTGCCTTCGGGAGTTGCCGAGGCCCGTTTGTAAAGATACCATAGAAGAAGAAAAAAAAGCGGTATCAGTATCCAGAAATCGGTCAGAAAATTACTTAAACCCAGAACAATTTTAGTAGGTAAGGGGAGTTCCCTGTTCTGTTCAACAAATATTGCAGATATTGTAGGAATTATTTTTACCAGCAGAAAAACAAGTATCAGCATAGAGAAAGTCAGCATAAAGACAGGGTACCACAATGCAGCTCTGATCCTGCTTAAGAGAAATACTTTTTTCTGTTCCATGTCGGCAAGTCTTGCTACAACCTCGTCAAGTGAACCAAGATTTTCACCTACACGTATCATGTTGATATAAATTTCAGAAAAAATGTCGGAGTGTCTCGAGAGTGCATTCGAGAACGACAGGCCCTCTTCAATTTTTTCCCTGACATCTATGATTATATTTTTAAATGTCCTGTTGTCAATCTGCTCAATTATATCATTGAGTGATGTAAGAAGCGGCATTCCGGCCCTTAGAAGAGTCGCCATCTGTCGTGAAAAAAGTCCAACCTGTTTCCTGGCGCCGCTCCTGCTTATAAATTCATTAATTGATTCAGCATAATTTTTAATACCTGCCAGTCGTGAACCGGTATGTACGGTTTTTCCCTGTTCGCTAATCTTTACAGGATAGAGTCCTGACTTTCTTATTTTCTGACGCGCTGCTGATTCATTGGCTGCGTCAACAGTGTCTGTTATCTCTTCACCTTTATTATTGAGGGCTTTATAAACATAGATCACGCGGGCACCCTCTGTCAGCAGACTCTGAGAACTTCATCAAGTGTTGTAACACCTGCAATAACCTTATTAATGCCGTCTTCAAGAAGTGAAACCATGCCCTCTTTGAGAGCCTGTTCGCGGATTGTTGATGCGTCAGATCCGGTCATGATAAGTTTTTTAATTTTATCACTGATGACCAGAAGTTCAAATATGCCGACCCTTCCGGTGTAACCTGTGTTAAGGCATGCTTCGCATCCTTTACCTCTGTAAAGATTACCTTTGTTTAGCCTTGTTCTGGTAATACCCGCACGTGATAGTTCCTGCTGTGACGGTTTGTACGGTTCTATGCATGACGGGCATATTTTCCGTGCAAGCCTCTGCGCAAGAAATGCGTTAACAGCCGAGGTAATAAGGTAGGGCTCAATTCCCATATCGGCGAGACGGGTAATTCCCGAAGGCGCGTCATTGGTGTGAAGCGTTGAGAATACACGGTGTCCCGTAAGAGCTGACTGGACGGCTATTTCGGCAGTTTCGAGGTCGCGAATTTCGCCGATCATGACTATGTCAGGGTCCTGGCGAAGTATTGACCTGAGTCCTGCGGCAAAAGTCAATCCTATTTTGGGTTTTATCTGCATCTGGCTGATGCCGAACAGCTGGTACTCGATGGGATCCTCAACCGTGAGTATGTTAACATCATCCCTGTTGAGCCGGGTGAGTACGCTGTACAACGTTGTACTTTTACCGCTTCCGGTAGGTCCGGTCACCAGAAGAATTCCATGGGTAAGTTCAATCAGTTTATTAAATGTTTCAAGATTTTTTTTCGAAAATCCAATATTTGAAAGTTCAAAATTCATGTCGGATTTATTCAGTAACCTGAGTACAATCCGTTCACCGTAATAGGTCGGGAAAATTGACACCCTGATGTCTATCTCCTTGCCGCCGACCTTTACCTGTATCCTGCCATCCTGGGGAAGCCGGTTCTCTGCGATGTTCAGGTTCGCCATAATTTTTATACGCGAGGTAATTGAATCCTGGAATTTTTTTGGCGGATTGAACATTTTGTAAAGAACACCGTCGATCCTGAATCGGACAACTATTTCTTTTTCGTATACCTCGAAATGGATATCGCTTGCTCTTTCAAGTACGGCCTGCCGTATTATTGTATTTACAAGCTTAATTATAGGGGCATCGCTGGCTGTGTCAAGAAGGTCGGCGGTTTCACCTGATGTTTTTGAAAGTATCTCAAAATCCGATTCTTCCAGATTTTCGATTATTTCATTTGTAGTTTCTGCCTGAATCGTTTCAAAATGAGTGTTTATTATTCGTTGAATTTCACTTTCTGACGCTATAACAATCTCAATTTTACTGCTGCGGAAAATCATTTTGAGGTCATCAACGGGCTGCAGCTGTGATATGTCAGTTATTGCAACTTTAATGATCCTCTTTGCCGAATCAAAGGGTACAATCCTGTTTGATTTGAGAAAGTTTGCCGGTACTGCTTTGAAAATATTTTCAGTATCCCTGAAGTCAAGTTTTTCAATGTATGCTAGACCGTATTGTTCAGCAGCAGCTTCAAGTACTGACGATTCAGTGGTATAACCTTTCTTGATAAGAATCTGGCCTAATTTAATGCCTGAAGTCTGCTGCTGGAGTAGAGCTTCCTGGAGCTGCTCGGCTGTTATCCTTTTCCTGTCAAGAAGTATCCGGCCTATAGGTTTTATCTTTCTGGTAGCCATGTCTGGTTACTTGTTATTTTCCCCTTTCATTTCGTTAAGTTCATTTCTTCTTTCATCTGTGATTTTTTTTATCTGTTCACTTTCAGAAATTATTCTTGGAGTGATAAAAACGAGCAGATTTGTTTTGGTATCTTCACTGCGTTTGGTTTTAAAGAACCAGCCGAGCAGTGGAATGTCACCGAGTATCGGTACCTTAATCTCGGTTTCGGTTGTTGTTTTCTTTATAAGTCCGCCGACTACGATTGTTGATCCGTCAGTTACGAGGATTTTTGTTTTCATATCGCGTTTTCCAAGATCGGGGGGAATAATCACACCGCTTGAAAGTGCATTGGTCGCGTCAAGAACCTGGTTTGTTTCTATATACAGGTCAATAACAATTTTGCTGCCATCTGTAATGTGCGGTGTCAGTTTAAGTTTAAGTCCGACAGGTTTATATTCAAAAGTATAATAAATAGTATTTGTTTCTGTTATCCTGTTGCTTGTGGGTACTGCAATTTCTTCGCCCACGTTAAATTCAGCTTCATGGTTGTCCAGAGTAAGGATATGTGGTGTTGACAGGATATTCATTTTTTTATCTTTACCGGTTGCGTTAAGCAGCACAAATCCAAGTATGGATGAATCACGCATATAGCCAAGGGTAAATGTTTCGGGTGTCAATGGTACAGCAAGAGTTTTGCCTGAAAGACCGCCAGGTGTGGAAAAATTTGGAATGCCGCCCATCATGGACTGTCCTCCAAAAAGGTTAAGACCGTTAGCCCCCCCCATGCTCCAGTCTATACCCAGGCCCCAGTTTGACTCAACATCGACCTCGACAATCATTGCTTCAATAAGTATCTGCGGTCTGACTATATCAAGTTGTCTTATGATTGCAAGAATCTCTTTGTATTCTTCGGGTGATGCGTTTATGATGAGCGAATTTGTCTCTTTGTTTGCAATTATTGAAAGCTTCTGCGTATTCGGCTGGCCCTGTTTTGATTTGTCCTTGTTGCCACCCTGGCCTCCGGAGGTCTGTGTGTTGATTACTGCATTTTGTGAAAATGGAATGCGGGATAATACCTCGGCAAGTTGTACTGCGTCTGCGTTTTCAAGGTGAACAACATGAATATTGGATACAGCGTCCATCTGCGCTATTTCTGAATCTTTGGACGAATCAGGTTTTTTGTCCAGTGACATGGCAATTTCAACAAGACCCTTGATTTCAGCTGAATTTCCTGTGAGAATAACCGTGTTTAATGCTTTATATACAACTATCTCTGTTTCAGGCGATTTAAGAGCCTTCAGAATATTCATTATTTCGACTGCATCGGCATTGTTTATTTCAAGCAGGAAAGTGACTGCATTATCTGTTTCAAGTTTTACCCTGTTGCCGTCTATTATAACATCAGTGTTCTTTTGTATTGCTTCTTTGATTGGGACTACCTTTATAAGGTTTTCGGTTTCTATGACCGCAAAGCCCTTTATTTCAAGAATAGATTTCATTATGTTAAAAGCTTCGCTGATTGGGACTTTTCTGGCGGAACTTACGGTAATTTTGCCCTTTACCTTGTCACTGAGTATTATATTTTTACCTATAATCCGGCTCATGACATTTATAAATTCTGCAATTTCAACGTCATTGAAATTCAGGGTGAATGTATTGTCTTTAACCTCTTTTGTCTTTTTTGCGGCAAAGAGCGGGTTTATTCCTGTATCGTACACTCCGGTAAACAGGAATGTCGCCGGGATTAAGAGTGTCAGCAGTAAGTACTTTTGAAATTTCATGTATTCTTCCTGTCAGTCCGTAATATTCAGATCAAATGTGATTATCTGTCCGTTCCGCTCTACATCAATAACAAGCCTTGACTCGTTTTTAAAGCCATGCCACATGGTCAGAACTTTTTCCGTGCTGTCTATCTTTTTGCCGTTAATTCGCCTAATAATGTCACCGTTACGGATTCCATATTCGTATAAAATATTTGTCGGCTGTATTCGTATAAGCCTGAAACCTTCAATTTGATTGTTAACCTTGTAAGGCCCGCCCCTTATACCCTCCATGGCCTTATCGAGATTATTCATAATTCTCTGCTGAATCTCGGCCCTGCTTACGTTTCTTTTAATAACACCGGAAGATGTTCCGGATCCTCCGGCGTCAGTACCTTTTGAAGAACCGGGTACCTCTTTTTTGTCGTAGAGATTCAGAATATATTTTTCGTTATCCCGCTTAAGATGTATCAGGTTGGGGCTGATTTTTGTGATTGTGTATCCGCCGACTTTAGACCATGGCCTGTAAATCATTGCCTGTTTGTCACCGCGTTTCATTATCAGTGCCATGGTAACTGAATCATCACCGGTGATTGTACCCAGTAGTTTCAGTTCATCAAGAGAAGCAGCTGCTTCGCTTTCAGTACCTGTTTCTCCGGCTGATGCAATACTGTAATCAGGGAAAAAACCCGATTCCATTATCTGGTCTATGTCAATTTCGTCAGTTTTTTCGCGTGTGCTTATAAGTAGCTTGCGGGTATTTTTTTCTGAAGGATAGTATGTAAGACTGTTTCTCACAGCCTGATTAATTGTAATGGCAGTTAGATAAGAAAATAATATAACAGATGATACATTGATTAACTGATGTTTTATGTCACGAATTTCCATATTGTCACTTGTAATATTTTATTATAACGATTGAATATGAACAAGTCAAGCAATAATTAAACACTTCCGGCGCAGTCGAATGGCAGGCTGTTTTAATCAGTCTAATCAAACATTCTCAATTGGATCTGCAATTAATTAAAAGTATTTTGATAAATTTTACTTGAGTTATACAATAAACGTCTCAGATTTTACTGCAAGTGTGCCTTTTTTTACCCATATCCTTACCTGATAAGCGCTTTTTGAATCGGAAGATGCTATGGTTCCGATCTCTTCAACCGCGCTGACAGTATCAAGATTGAATTCATAAAACATCATGTTCTCATCAAAAGGATTAATTACAAGCAGCAGAATTTTTTCATTGGAAGGATGCCTCCGGGGGGAGCCTTCAAATGATGAATAATCCTCCTTGAAATCTGGTTGCCGCAGCCTGTCAATATTAAATTGCCGTGATGTCTCAAGTAATCTTTTGACGTATTTGTTATCTTCCAAGTTCAACACCTCTGTTCATGTCCAGAACGTAACGATTTTATTGCTTGACTCTTATTATTTAAAAATATATAAAAAAAAGATCTATTTCAGCATTAATTTGTAATACTTCAGTTTTTGCTGCCTTAAAAAATGCAGCATTCAGCTGATCAAAAAATCAATAAATGAACGTTGATCCGATTGATAATGAGTTTGAAAATAAAATTTATGAAATTATCATTAACAGAAAGAGTAAATAACATTTTTTTAAAAATTGATAAAAAATTTATTATCTTTATCGGATTTTTCTTCCTGCTCTCTGCCGCTTCTACCGGTTTATTAAAAATAACTCTGAATATAATGTACCCTGGAAAACAACTGGCTCTTGTAATAAAAGAGAGTATAAAAGATACTTTCGGTAAAGCTGTCAAATTCGATTCATATTATTTCCGTTTGAATGGTGATATAGTTCTTCTGAATTTTTATCTCTCCAATACTACAGATTTTAACGATAACCTTAATCTTGTAAAATGCTATAAAATTGTAATCGATACTGATATACTGAGCGTTTTAAGTAATGATATTGCAATTAACGGTGTATATATCTATGAACCTGAGCTTATTATTGTTAAAAATTACGGGAAAAAATATTATGACGTAGTTGAAGACAATTTTACATCAGGTATCAACAGAGAACTTTTTGAAAAACTGGCTGGTAACGGTTTTTTTATAAATATCTACGACGGTAAAGGTTCTTATAGGGAAATGTTCCGTAACGGGAAAAATACAATCCTCTTCAATGATTTTAACCTGAAAATAAAATACCGGGATAAAAAAATCAGGTATAATGCATCAGGTGATATAATCCGAAGAGATAAGTCCCTGATTGATACATGTTCATTCACTCTCAAGGGGCTTCTGGATA
>JAAYBQ010000130.1 GCA_012730035.1 Spirochaetota bacterium | reverse complement strand
TTTCATTGCCAGCCTCCCCCCTGTATTAAAACATCAGCAATATTACAAATATCATTACAGCAAGGTTCCAAAATCTCAATTTCTACTATTCTATCCAGATCGGCATAAAAGGGTGTCTCGATATTCCAGAATTTAATTTTTTCATCAAAATTATAATCAACACTCAGGCTCAGAAGGTCCTGACCCGATGAATCATATATCTGTCCCGGCTGCAGCCCCTCGCGGAAGTATTCCCCATTTTTGTGTCCGTCTTTATATAAAACACCGGCATAATCAAAGATTTTTTTACCTGTTGCCTTTTCTGAAACAGTAATGCGGATCATCACATTCGAAAACATTGACGGCAGTTTAACGTTATCACTATTTTCCGGTTTAAAAACCAGATACAAAAACATCGGTTCATCGGGGAGATCACCAATTACAAAAACATGCTTTGCCTTTTTGCAGATACTCAGTTGTCCAAGGAAAAGATGATACCTGTTATTCCCTGTAGAAGGTCCGTAATCAGTAAATCTGCCATCCCCTTCATACCTGAATGCCGTTAAGTTACAGGAAGTTAAAACCGCAGCAAGAAAAATACATACAAAAATCATACCGCTCACCACATAATTATTTCAAATCAGACACAACTTCTCCATATGAATAAATTTTGGTTAAATATGAGCCTTCGAATTCTTTAATGTTATCAAACAAACCGGAAATCAAATCATGTATTAAATCGGTAGTATCATCGCCCGTTGCCCCATAAACAACATATCTAATCCAGCCTCGAGACCCGTCTCCTCCATAAACCATCGCAATTTTATTTTCATTTAAAACTTTAAACAGATTTCCTGTAAAATTATTCAGAATGATATTTTCATCCGGTAAAGGGGTATCACCCGATAACTTAAAATTTATGATTAATTTTTTTTCAGTAAAACCGGCAGGTAATATTTTTCCAGGTTCAAGCATCTGAAAAATTTTATCGATAGCCTGTAATGCATTATTATAATCATCCTTTGTAAAGTTGATAAAATCTGCCGTATTCATTAATCCATTATCACATAGATAAAAATCTGTTGCAGTATTTTGCGAGATTTTATTATTCTCATATAATACCTTAAGAATATCTACCAGATAGTCGTAGTCTATAGTCATCTTTTCATGTTGATCGTATAAGAAAATCAGACTATACAGGGGCAATGGATTATCCTTATGATGACCGCGCATTAAGCTCAGAATTAAGTCCATATCATTCATAAATCTTATTGTGACTCCACAATAAGAAATTTATTATTGCGGCTACAAAGCCCGTTTCTATTCCTGGTCCGCATTGCCACCCCTACTTCATGCTCACAATCCCGAACGCAAGGTCAACAAGGGGGCTCCTTGCTCCGCCGGAAGCGCCCGAACTCTTCAGCATGTACTCGGCGCGCGCGATCAGCGGGTAAGTCCTTTTTAAATTATCCCTTGTGAAACGTTTTAAAATTGCGCCAAACTTTTCGCGCCTTATCTTTCCGCTGCCCAGCCCTATCTTTGTCATGGCCTCTTCGCTGTTCAGTTTATCGTCAAGCAGCCTGAAATATTTTTCCAGCATATCTGCCTGGCGCGTAATCATGTTAAGTATTAAAAGCTCGGCTATACCATCATCAAGCAGCTGTTTAAGACAGGTCAGCGATCTCTTCTCCTTGCGGAACAGCATATCAGTCAATTCAAAAACTGTAACATCGCGCACGTCACCTGCAAGCTCGCGTATCATATCTTCGCTTACGTGCATCCCCTTGCCCGAATACTCTGCCATGTCTATAATTTCGTCAACCCTGCGTATATCGCTTCCGGCAAGTTCAATGATCAGGGGAACTATCTTTTCATGGAAATCGATTTTTTTACCGGCCAGGGTTTTCTGGATGTAATTAATCAGGTCGCGGTCAAAGTATTTCCAGAACTGCACAATGTGGACCGCGCCAGGGTAATCCTTTTCTATAAATGCGGGGGGCTGGTTATCCGTAGAGGTCATGACAATTATTGTTCCGTCAGGCATCCCTGACACCATGTCGCTGAAGGTATTCTTAAGGCTTTCGTCAAACTTGACGTTATTAATGTTGCGAATTACGCACACGCGGATG
>JAAYBQ010000129.1 GCA_012730035.1 Spirochaetota bacterium | reverse complement strand
GTGAACTACAAATATTTTGGTTTTCGGATTCTTATTGGTTTTTATCCAGTTATGAAGTCCGTTTTCATCAGCATGTGCCGAGAAACCGCCAAGTGTATGAATCGTCGCATTGACGGCTATATCTTCACCGTAAATGCGAACCTGTTTTGCGCCGTCGACAAGGCGTCTTCCAAGGGTGCCCTCGGCCTGGTAACCGACAAAGATAATACTTGATTCGCTCTTGTAAAGGTTGTTCTGGAGGTGGAATTTTATTCGTCCTGCATTACACATGCCGCTTGCAGAAATTATTATGCATCCCTTTTTTTCCTGAGAAAGAAGTTTCGATTCATCTGCGGTTTTGGTAAAATTAAGGTTTGGAAAGTCCAGTGGATTGTCACCTGACATAAGCAGTTTCTGCATATCTTCATCGAAGCACTGGTGGTTTGATCTGAAAATTTCTGTCGCAGATATTGCAAGCGGGGAGTCGATATAAACCGGTATCATTGGAATTTCTTTATTTTTGAAAAGGTTGTTAAGTGTATAAATAATCTCCTGGGTTCTTTCTACTGCGAATGCAGGAATAATTATATTGCCGTTTTTGTTAATGGATTCCAGAAGAATTTTTTTAAACTCTTCGTATGTATCAGTTTTATTTTTGTGTAGGCGATTACCGTAAGTGGATTCGACCAGAAGAATATCCGCCTCATCAAGCGGTTCGGGATCTTTTATAATTGACTGGTCCCGGGTTCCTACGTCGCCTGAAAAAACTATTTTTGTTTTTTTTCCCTTTTCGGCAACCCACATTTCAATGAATGCAGAACCGAGAATGTGTCCTGCGTCGCGAAATCTTACCTCAACTCGAGGGTGTATCTGGATAATTTCACCGTAATTGACCGGGACGAAGTTTTCAAGAGATTTCATGGCATCATCAACTGTGTACAGTGGCTCAACTTCAGGGCGGCCACGTTTTTTATTTCTCTTGTTTATCTGCTTGGCATCGAGTTCCTGTATGTGGGCACTGTCAGGAAGCATGATGTTGCATAGATCAACCGTAGCTTTGGTTGTGTATATATTTCCGAAAAATCCACCTTTGACCAGTTTTGGGATGAGACCGCTATGGTCAATGTGAGCATGGGTTAGAAGCATGCAGTCAATTTTAGAAGGAGCGTAGATAAGGTGCAGTTGGTTTCTCTGCTGCAGTTCCTGTCTGCCCTGGAACATGCCGCAGTCAACCATAATGGTAAAATCTTCATCCTTGATTATATATGATGAACCGGTAACTGTTCTGGCTCCTCCGACAAATTCTATTTTCATTTAATCATCCTCCGGATATTTCATTGCAGTTATATTATAGTGGTTGAACAAGGTAGTTTGTTTCACCTTATTTTTTTATCTATGATAAAACAAGCCTTTTTTAAATTGAAGATAGACCGGCGTTTTGACTTTCAGAACATTTCCATCTGGGCCGATTTTCTCTGTGACGACCTGGTTTTTCTGGCCCTAATTGTTTCATCACCTGAAAGTGTTCCGTAAAGCAGCTCTGAGGATGAATTGTGAGATTTAAAATTCCGGAATGCCTGATCGTGATCGTAATTTGCGTAGCAGTATATACAACCGTGTGAACAGGTGTTGTACGCACCAATGTCAACAGATGCAGCACATCCGCAGAATTCTCGCTGGGAGGGATCTTTGGGGTAAAAATTTTTATAGCCTGTAATTTTATTAATAAGTTCAGGATCAACACAGCGACCGGTACTAATACCTGCGACGCTGAAAGCAGGTGTCGAAGCGCAGCTTTTTAGATTAATGTTATGCGCTTGCGCTATTGAGGATAGTTTAAGTGCAAATGCAACAGCATCGTCAATCGCAGGTATGAAATACTTTATCTGCTGCATGTTTTTTTTGCATTTATTATAAGATGTAAGGTAACTGAACATGCATGTGTCTGTATAACCTGAAAGTTTTCGCGCGATAATCTCAAATACTTCCAGATGCATTTTCATGTCAAATACAGGCGTAAAAAATACCGGGTCATAGCGCCAGATAATTCTTTCAGGGCCAATAATATCACTCAGCCTTATAAAAGTTTCTATTATTTTTTTTCGGGGATGCAATCCCCTTTCAATTAATGCATCGTAGGGGGTAAGAGTAAACTGAAAATAATATGGATAATTTTTAAAGTGATCTAATTTATCCAACATGGGTTCAGCATTTTTTGTCCAGAATACAATGCAATCAACAGCTTCAGGTGAAAGGTCGAGCCTGGTTACCTGTAATCTGTTCATAGGATTTTTTACATACAAAAAACCTGCTTCAAGACGTTTAACGAACCAGTCTGAATAAAAAGCAGGAATATCAGTTCTTCTACTGGCAGAGATAATCAATCTGTGAGTTTTCCCTGTCTATTTTTTACCGCCAAGCGCGCGGTAACCGATATCTTTTCTGAAAAAAGAACCTTCAAATGAAATGTTATTTATTGAAGCATAGACACTGTTTCTTGCTTCAAGAAGTGTTTTGCCAGTTGAGGTTACATTCAGAACCCTGCCGCCGCTTGTTACAGTTTTTCCTGAAACCGTATCAGTACCGGCATGAAAAACCATAACCGGATTAGTGACTTTATTTATTCCCGAAATTACTTTACCCTTGGTGTACCTTCCGGGATAACCTCCCGCAGCAACAACTACTGTAATTGCATGTGACTTTTTGAATTTAAGGTTAAAATCTGAAAGTTTTTCGTTTACTGCAGCCTGAATAAGGTCACCAAGCTTTACATCCAGAAGGGGAAGAATCACCTGTGTTTCGGGGTCACCAAACCGGGCGTTAAATTCAAGTACTTTGATCCAGTCCTTTCCAATCATCACTCCGGCATAAAGTATGCCCTTGAATGGAATGCCTTCACTCCTCATGCCATCAATAACGGGTTGAAGAACTTTTTTTCTTATGAATTCAAGCCTTTCTGGTGTCACTACAGGCGCAGGAGCGTAAGCTCCCATACCTCCTGTGTTTGGGCCTTTGTCTCCATCAAAGACGCGTTTGTGGTCCTGTGCTGCAACCAGGGGCAGAATGGTGTGTCCGTCGGATATTCCAAGAACCGAGGCCTCTTCTCCGTCAAGGAATTCCTCGGCAAATACTCTTGAATCGGATTTAACATGTTCTTCTACAAACTCAAGCGCCTCGGCGCGGCTTTGAGCAACGATTACTCCCTTGCCGGCTGCAAGGCCATCAAGTTTTATAACAAGGGGGAAAGTCCCCTGTTCATTTATAAAATTTTTAATTTCATCAGATCCGCTGAAGTCCCAGTGCCCTGCGGTAGGTACACTGTATGTTTCCATAATGCGTTTGGCAAAAAGTTTACTCCCTTCGATCATTGCAGCACGTTGTGTGGGGCCGAAGCAGGGAATTTTTTTTTCATTAAAAAAATCAACGATTCCGTTGACAAGCGGCACTTCAGGCCCTACAATTACCATATCAATTTTTTTATCAACACAGAATTTATAGAGACCGTTAAAGTCATCGGGCTGTATGGCCACCCTGTATGATGGATCGATTCCGCCGTTGCCCGGCGCGACAAAAACATTTTTGGCGCTGCCGTCACTCATTAATCTCCAGGCTATTGCATGTTCCCGTCCGCCTGAACCTATTACAAGATAATTCATATAATGCCTCGTGTTGTATTGTTTGATTCAATCTGATAAATAATCACGCAGCGAATCATATCTGATATTGCTGAATGATTGTAAAAAGTTTATGAGTATAAGTCCAATCTGTTGTATTCCGCCATTAACTTCGGACTCGATATTCAGAGGAATAACCGGATCGTGTAGTGACATTCGCATCAAAAACCATCCATTTCCGTATCCCGGCGAGCAGGATATTCTTAATCCTTCATAATTATCGGGTACGATAGCCCACCCGTTTTTTGATAGAACAAATTTTTCAAGGGACGCAATTATGTGATTTCCCTGCGAAGTGAAATCTTCATCAAGGAGCGTTATCCGGAATTCTTTCTCTTCTACGGGCTGTTTCAGTTTACTGATCAGGGACGATAACCCTTTGTTGTTTTCGACGCGGAGTCTGGCCATTTCGGCAAGAATTTTAACCACAAGGTAAGCACCATCATCGAGAAAAAAATTTTCTTTTATCGCGCCGTGTCCCGAAGTTTCAATGGCCAGATGACATTCAACACCCACGGAGTTTAACCTGATCGCTTCATTTATTACGTTTTTATATCCGCGCCTGAACCTGTGGTGTCTGCCGCCAAGCGATTTGTTTATGAACTCAGTAAGTCCGTCTGATGTTACAGAGTCAGTTACAATCGTGCTGCCCGGGTGTTCCCTGAGTATTATTGAGGATATGAGTGCGATCAGGGTGTTCCGGTTTATTATGGTTCCGTCTGAGTCCACTATTGCGGCCCTGTCTACATCGGTATCGAAAATTATACCAAGATCAGCCTTAGTGTTAAGGACGGCTGACTGTATGGATTTCATTGCATCTTGATTTTCCGGATTGGGTTCATGGTTGGGGAACATCCCGTCAGGATCAAGAAACTGACTGCCGGTTGTATCGGCGCCCAGCGGTAGTAAGACTTTATCTACGAAGAATCCACCTGCTCCGTTACCGGCATCGACTATTATTTTAAATCCTGACAGAGGGCCGGTTGACCCGCCCGGGCCGATTCTTTCACGGATTTTTTTACGCAGAAAAGCGGCGTAGAGATCCATCAGTTCCTTGTCCGGGCCTGATGGTGAAACATTTATGCCGGCAGGAACGATTCTACCTGCGATAGAGATAAGGTCGGAAATATCCTTCTTTTCAAGTCCGCCTTCAGGTGTAAAGAACTTGAAACCGTTACGGTTGTATGGCAGGTGGCTTGCTGTAATCATGACTGATCCGCTGCAGCTTAATTCCTTCATAACCGTACTCATGAACATTGCCGGTGTTGACGCAAGGCCACAGTTAATGGTTGATGCATCGGCAGATTTAATTCCGCTGATAATACCGGTTCTGAGAGATTCGGCAGTGATTCTGGAATCGTGTCCTACGGCTATTACAAGTTTTTCCGGTTTACATTTATGTTTTTCAGCAAGCCACAAGGTAAAAGCCGTGCCGAAAAGTGCAGCCGTTTCAGGAGTCAGGTTTGCCTGCTCCTTTTCTGTCGAAATAGCAATACCCCGTATGTCAGAACCGTTTTGTAGTTTTTTTAAATCAATATTCACCGTAAAAAGTCCCTCTGCTTTATGATTAAACTCTGTGGAAATATGTGTCAATGAAATTATGGGCGGGTCAATCTTTCGGTCACGTTGTATTGAAAAGGGCGTAATAAAATTATACTTTACATGACAGGGAGCTTAAATGGTTATTAGAAACAGGCCATCATTTTCCGGAGGGTAAGGGATTCTGTTATGAAAATTACATATAAAGATTCAGGTGTCGATGTTGAGGGCGGTAATAGATTTGTAAAGAGGATCGCGCCGTTTGTCCGTAAAACTTTTACCAAAGATGTGCTTACGGATATTGGCGGATTCGGCTCGCTCTATGCCGCTGGTTTCAGGGAAATGGAGGATCCAGTGCTTGTCTCGGGAACTGACGGCGTTGGTACCAAGCTGAAGATAGCACAGATGATGGATAAACATGACACAATAGGCATAGATGCTGTTGCAATGTGCGTAAATGATATAATAACCAGCGGAGCCAGGCCTCTTTTTTTTCTGGATTACATATCGTGCGGAAGGTTAAAGGAGGACGCTCTTGTCGATGTGGTTAAGGGGATTGCACAGGGATGCATTCTAAGTGGCTGTTCTCTTGTCGGGGGTGAGACCGCAGAGCATCCGGGAGTTATGAATGATGATGAATATGATATAGCGGGTTTTGCCGTAGGTGTTGTTGATAAAAAAAAGATTATCAACGGTGAAAGAATATCGGCCGGAGACGTTATAATTGGTGTTTCATCCAGCGGGGTACATTCGAACGGTTTTTCACTGGTAAGAAAACTTCTTCTGGAAATAAAAAAATACAGCCTTGATCAGCACTTTGATTCGCTGGGAGGAAAGCTGGGCGAGGTTCTGCTTGCTCCTACAAAACTCTATGCAAAGGCTCTGCTTGGATCAATTAATGCAGGCGCAGATATTAAAGGAATTGTACACATAACCGGCGGCGGATTTTATGAAAATATACCCAGGATATTACCTGCTGACGTATCAGCCAGTATAGAAAAAAGGTCATATCCGATGCTCCCTGTTTTTGATTTGCTTAAAAGTGAAGGGAATATCACAGAACGCGAGATGTACACTACATTTAACATGGGTATAGGTCTGATGATTTTTTGTGACAGGAATAATGCTGAACTTATTATCAGGAGAATAATAGCTGAAGGGAACGAAGCATATATCATTGGAGAAACAGTTGTAGCAGCGGGTGAAAGAGTTATTCTGTCATAAAAAAGCGAATTTTATTCAAGTATTCTGCCGATAAGAGGAAGAGGGAGAATCCATAATCCGGGGGAAGAAATGCGCAGAATTAATATAGTATTCATGATTATCCTGCTTGCCGCAGCCGGCTTCAGCCAGAACACGGCAGATACAAATACTACCACAGGAAATACAACCGGTACGGCAGACACAAAAACTACAACCGGAAACAACGCTGAAGGCGGGGGCACAACCGGCAATAAAGAATCCGGGATTGAAAAACTCCCAGTCGGGTACGGCGAGCTTACCTGGGGTATATACCTGTCCGATGCAAGGCCGAAGGTTGCCGGTGTGCTTGTCTATACAGACGAAAAGAAAATTATAGTATCAAAAGATGGAGACCTGGAGTACAGGTACGGTTTTTTTTATGTTGATCCGGTAGTTGCAGAGGATGAAGTTCCATCCACTGAAACAGTGGTAAAAACTGAAGGCGCAGAGAAGGTAACGACCGATGAAACGACTCCTGCTACTGAAGAAAAGAAAGATGAAGGAAAACTTTTTTATGTATCGCTGAATTTTCCATATCTTGACAAGGATTCAGTCTATAACAAAATAAAGAAAAAATACGGCAAACATTCCGGTGAGAACATCAAGGATAACCAGGGCGCGATAGCATGGAACAGTGATGATACAATTGTTATCATGTGGGTTGACAGATACAAAAAAAAACCATATTGCAGGCGCGTTGTGTACATCAGCAAAAAAATCTCGAAAGAACTTAATGATTATACCTACAGGCTTTTTAATAAAACAGAAATGGATCTTATAAAACAACTCAACCCATAAAAAAAACTCCCCGCTAAACGGGGAGTTTTGATTTTCAGCATTGTCTAGTCCTCATAAATCATTCAATCCGCAGGAGATAGCAATGAAGCTCAGGATAATAATTTGCTTATCTATCGCAGCAGCTGCATTAGCAATACTGGGAGCTTATTACGCAGCAAAACGAGGGGCGGCACAGTATGTTAAAAAATACAGTGAACTTTGTTATAATATAGAAAGGGGATACATCGAGAATATCCCGGTATACCGCGATTATGCAACACCCGCGCTTGAAGCAGAGCTGATGAAATATGATCTTCAGGCACACAGGCTTCAGGTCATAAAGACCGGAATTAAACCGATGCATAATGAAAATGAAATCATGGAGAATGTCAGGCAGGGTAAACTTGCAGAGGTAAAAACGGACAAGGAATTTTTTTATTTTCACAATGTGCAGAAGCCTTTCAGATACCTGACGCCGGGAACAATACGCGGTCTCAGGCTTGTTGCAGAGAGGTTCCAGCAAAAGCTCAGGGCTCATAGCGACGGCATGCCTGTTGTTAAGTTCGCGGTTTCTTCAGTAATCAGGACAGTTGATTACCAGGAAAAGATTTTCGGTAAAAAATTCGTATCAATACATAGTTACGGGGCGTGCTTTGATATTTTTTTTGATGATTATTTTGTAGTGGTCCCTGATCCGGACAGCGGGAGTTGGAACCAGAAAAATATAGGCTCAGTTCTTCACACAAGGATCGGGTTTCTTATGGGTGACGCTCTCAGGGAACAGTACAGGACAGTTCTTGCCGAGACCCTGGTTGAACTGCAACGAGAAGGCCTGCTTTATGTTTTTCTGGAGGAGGATAGGCGCTGTTATCATATAACAATACTTCCGGTTAAGTAACGGGCCTGAAATTAAATTCTGTGCAGGGTGTATACTGATTAATGTCTTCAGTACGTGAACAGCCGGGAATTACCTTGTTAAAATAAAAACAGGTAAAAGGTCGATTCCATCACTAAGACCTGAAAGAGCCTTTCCGATTACAGTACCGGTCTTGTCAAAAGAATCGATTTTACCGCACATACCGCATCCGGGGGTGTCTGAGGAAACGATCAGATCTCCGGGTTTGACAGGATTGTTTCTTGCGTCTATCCTGCACAGAATTTTACCGGCAAGGGCCACAGGGTATATTTTTTCCTCTTTGCCGCTGTTGTTGATTGTAATAAGGGGGTTTCCGGAAACTACACCTATTACTGCAGGATTATATTTCTGCCGGGAGCGTGACAGTACCGAATTTCCTTCATCACTTACTGCAAGAATATCGCCGGGAGTAATATATTCAGTGTCGTCCACTTCAAAGTATTCAACAATGCTTCCGGGAAAATCTGCCGGTTTTTTTTCACGCCTGAATACAACCTGGCCGTTAAACTCTGAATTCCCCAGTACAAGCAGTCCCATGCCTTCACCTGAAAGGGATGTGTTTTCATCATACTGCTTAAGTAAAGAGCCCGTACCATCTGCGATCAGAGAATATGAATGCTCACTTGAAAAAATTCCTCCTGCACCGAACCTTGAGATCCCCGCAACACCTGCACCTGTAGCGGATTCACCGGATGATTGGCCGCGAACACCCACATGGCTGCTGTGACCCAGTATTCCGTATGAATTGATTTTTTCTTTTGATCCGCCTGCGGCAATACCTGTTATGCCGATAGAATATTTTTCACCAGATGTGTTGTTTCCATATATAACCGAAGATCCGTCAGATGGTGGGGTAATGTCCCTGAATGGTTCAGACTTACTCTCTTTTATAGAGAGGGATCCGATATGGCTGTTAAAATCATGTTTTAAGGGAGCATAGTCATGATAGTGAGGCAGCGGTTCCCTGCTGTCGAACAAACGGTTGTCATTTGCCTGTACAGCAAGTTCAGGCAGGGCATCGCCATTGGCGGCAAAACGCATAATGCCGTAATCTTTTTCTGAGGCATGCTTCAGCCTTTTATCATCTCCCTGTACGGCAACACCAGGTCTGTCTTCACCGTCCTCAGCCAGTTCAACTATACCTGCGTTAATTGTGGTGGCTGGTTTAAGACGCTTGTCATTTCCCTGTACAGCTGTAAGTTCTTCAATACCGCTATCTGCTGCAAATCTGACAATACCCTTGGTAAGCTCCGTTGCATCCTTAAGCCTTCTGTCATTACCCTGGACTGCGACGTCAGCTTTATCTTCACCATCCTCTGCCAGCTCGACAATACCCCTGGTCTGTGTAGTTGCGTCCTTAAGTCTTTTGTCATTACCCTGAACTGCGACACCTGCCCTGTCTTCGCCATCCTCTGCCAGTTCAACAATCCCT
>JAAYBQ010000128.1 GCA_012730035.1 Spirochaetota bacterium | reverse complement strand
CGCTTTTATGTACGGTCGATTTCATCTCTTTAAGCATCTTGCCGACAAAGAGAGATTCAGCTTCAATGCAGGCGGTCCAAAGCTTTTCATCGAGAGGTTTTTTTCTGTTATCCCGGGCCTTTATTGCAGAATCAAGTTCCGATTCGAATGAAACTCCATTTACGGTGTTCAGCCTTTTAAGCTTCTCTTCGTTTTCGGGTATTCGTGTTACCGAAGGTCTGTCTGTTATACTCAGAAATGCATCCATAAGTTCCTCACCTGACTATAAGTTCCGCATGAAGCGCGCCCGAAGCTTTAAGGGCTTTCAGTATGGCAATTATATCAGCGGTACCCGCACCTACAGAGTTCAGGCTCTCTACAAGTTCCTGGACTGTAATGGAATCTTTAATGTATCCAGCACTCTGCTTTTTTTCTGAATTTTCGATTTCGATGATCATTCCGCGCCTGCTTATCATTGCTTCAGAAATTATAACGTTGCCGCCGGTTACTATTGTTCCATCCTTTTCGTTTATTACAACCGTTGCCTTCATATCGGGAACTATCTCTGTATTTTCAATTGTCCCTATGAATTCAGCAAGCGGTGTATTCTCAGGTATGGTGATCATAATCCTGCCGTTGCCGGCAAGTGAGACAGTACTCCCTTTAAGTTTTTTCTGCAGTGTTTTTATAATTTTATCAGCGGTTGAATAATTCCAGTCATTAAGCACAAGGTAGAATGCATCTTTATCGTCAGTTGTCTTAAGAATAAATTCAGGCCTTATCTCCCTCTCGGCTATGCCACCGCCAGTAATTACACCTGTTGTCTTTACGCCCCTTCTGTCCTCGTTACCCTGGATTGTCACCCTGCCCTGGGCCACGACATAGATAACACCATCAGCACCCTTCAGGGGCGACTGGACCAGCACTCCACCTTCAAGTGACTTGGCATCGCCGATTGATGACACATAAACATCCACCTTGTCGCCCACCCTGAGGTTGGCAGGAATATCTGCTGAAATAATAACAGCTGCAGAATTCTTGATAAGCGGGCTCGTCTCCTGCAATCCCAGGCTTTTAAGAAGATTTTTCATAGATGTCTTTGTAAGATTAGACCTTGAGTCCCCCGTACCCTGCAGCCCCACTACCATGCCGTAGCCGAATAACTGGTTCTTCTTGTAGCCGTCAATAAAACAGAGATTCCGCAGCTTAACCGACACCTCAGAACCCGCGGAGACTGCAAACATTATCAGCATAAAAACCGGGACTGTTTTTTTAATAAATCCTCTCATAAACTACCTTGTCAGTTCCCTGATCATTTTTTCAAGATAATCTGAAATAATCCTCTGCTTTTCCTCTTCCGTAAGAATGGTTGAAGCACTTTCGCCTTCGGCAAGAGGCCCTCTGCGCACAGCAACTCCCTCTTTTCTTCCCGTAATCTGTATAACAAAGTCGGCAACATTTTCAGAATCTATAACACCGCCGTTTATCATTCTGGGATCAATTATTCCTCTTACCGCCATAGTATTTGTAACGCCCCCGAAGGAGTAGGTCCTGGTTCCGGTTATAACCGCAAAACCGTTTGCCTGCCTCTCGGTTACGCGTGTGGCTATTGACAGAACAATCTTTGATGATCCGTGGTAAGCGCTCGATTCATTATTTTTGAAGTTTTTACTGGCGTTTATCTTCGGCAGAAATCCGGTCACAGTGACGTCCGGATTTGACATTATGTCCGAAGCAGAAGAGTCATTAAGTTTTGCATCAAAACTGAATTTTGACAAATCATTTATTGTTACAACAACCACGTCCCCCACCTGCAGGTTGGCCTCGGATGAATATATATCCCGGTCCCTCCATACAGTGGCCTGCATCAGTGGAATTACCAGTAAAACGACCAGACTGATTTTAATATAAACTTTCATCATATCATCCTGGCCTGTCGCGGGCCCGTTACAATACACCGTATCCTCTTGCCGCTCTGAAGCCTTATCTCTATTTCATCATTGATTGCGCCGTCAGCAAGTGACCTGCCCGCAAGCTTTATGGTAATGTTACCGCTATTCATCACTACACGTACAGAATCCCCTCTCCTGACAGCCCTCTCTTTAACTGGTGATTTACCGGGTTCAGCCTCAGGTTCACGGGTGATCATTGTGCCGTTACCGAATACAATTATTTTTTCATTAAAGCATGACTTCATAAACCGTTCAAGTTCGTTCCTGTCGATTATTTTATCAGCATAGTCTGCTGCGGGGATTGCGATCTTCAGGTATCTGGATGAACCGGGTCCTTCTATTCTGCAAATATCACTTATATATACATCGTCACCGGAAACTACAGCTTCAGGCAGCATATAAACCTTCACTGCAGATGAAAGTTCAGTGGCGGTTAAAAGAGTAGATGCCAGAACCATTGTCATGAACAGCTTTCTCATCAGCGCTTAAGACCTATGGCAGTACTGAGCATCGAGTCTGATGTCTGAATTGCCTTTGAATTGACCTCGTAGGCTCTCTGGGCAACGATCATGTTTACCATCTCCTCGACAACCTTTACATTTGACATTTCAAGAAATCCCTGGTGCACCTTGCCCATACCCTCCATGCCGGGTATACCAGGAATCTCGTCACCCGATGCAGGGGTTGTTTTAAAGAGGTTTCCCCCCATGCTGCTTAAACCCGCCGGGTTTACGAACCTGTATATCTCCATCTGCCCGACTTCAACCGGGTCCTCTTCACCGACAATGTTTACCGTTATGCGGCCCTGCTGGCTTATTGAAAGAGTATTCATGATAAAATTTTCAGGGAGTATTACCGGCGGTTCCAGCAGGTATCCGTTTGAGGTTACAATCTGCCTGTTGGAATCGACCTTGAATGAACCGTCCCGGGTGTAGGCATAAGTTCCGTCATAAAGCTGTATCTTGAAAAAGCCTTCACCTTCAAGGGCGATATCCGTTTTATTCTCGGTCGATTGAAGGCTTCCCTGTTCAAACATCTTCTGTGTTGCAGCTATCTTGACGCCATGTCCGACCTGTATACCGGTGGGTATCTCGGTGATCTCGGTTGCCGGGGTTCCAGCCATGAGAACGGTCTGATACAGCAGGTCCTCGAATTCAGCTCTCTGCTTTTTAAAACCTGTTGTATTTACGTTTGAAAGGTTGTTCGAAATTGTATCAATATTATACTGCTGCCCTATCATGCCCGAAGCTGCAGTCCACAGAAATCTCATCATGGTGGTCACCTCAATATTGTATAATCATTACTTCCCAAGCCGGTATAAAAAACATTTGACTTGATTTCCATGATCTATTAACTGACTTTACACAATCAGTCGTATTGTAATATTTATCGGTTCAAATACGATAAATCCTGACTATTTCCAAGAAGACATAAGATATTTTTTTACAATTCCGGAAGGGTAATAATGAACAAAAAACTGATTATCTGCGCCTTAATTATGCTTACAGCACTTTCAGCCCAAGTCAAATCCTGGTCAGATACACCAGAAGTGGTAAACAACGACCCATATATAAATGATAGTGACGCCTGCGACATTCAGCAAAAAGATGGCGATTTTAAACTTGTAATTAACGGGAAGCTCCGCGCCGAGGGGAAAGTAAAAAACTACAAAAAAGAGGGTGTCTGGAAATTCTATTATATCAATTCAGAAGAAACTTCGATTGAATTTACCGGAACTTATAAAAATGATAAAAAAACCGGCCATTGGATAACCTACCACGAGAACGGCAAAACAAAGGACAGGATTACATACATCAATAACGAAATACATGGAGTAGTCACATCCTTTACAAGCGAAGGTCTGCCATTATCTGAAATCTGGTACAAAAAAGGAAAACTGGACGGAGTTTACAGAATCTACTACCCTAACGGAAATCCGAAGGAGATATCCCTCTATTCAAAGGGTATAAAAAACGGCACAGAGAATCTCTATTATCCCAACGGAAAACGCCAGTCTCTCGGTAAATATAAAAACGGTCTAAAAGACGGATTATGGAAATTTTTCTACGAAACAGGTAAGCGACAATCCGAAGGATATTTCAAAAACGATCTCAAGACGGGTAAATGGAAAAACTATACCGAAGATCAAAAACTATTGAATGAAGAAACATTCTGATTTTACCGGTGGGCAACTTGAAAGAAAAAAAGAAAGATACAACATCCAGAGCAGTAAAGTCAGCCCCCAAAAAAAAGGTTGCTGCAAAAAAAACTGCGAAGAAAAAAGCAGCTGTAAAAGTTAAACCTGCAGCTGCAGTAAAAAAACGCGTTGATAAATCCAATAAAACAGTCCCGGCTGAAGATAAAAAAACAGGCGGAACAAAGAAACAGCTCCCGGGCCTTATGGAACTGCTGATTGACGAAGCTGATAAACCGGTAGATGCTTCAGCCGCACTCCCCCCTGCTGAAAAAGGAAAAACATCGACCCTGCCGGCACCGAAAGAAACCAATGACAATAATGGTGACGAACCGGATCCCGACGCACTTGCACGGGGCGACCATCCCATGTCAATTGTTGATCATCTTGATGAATTCAGAACCCGTTTTCTTAAAATTTTTCTGGCATTTATCATTTTTACAGCTGCAGCCTTCTATTTTTCCAATACTATTGTTTACTACATGAATAAACCCTTTCTAGATACCAATAACCAGCTTCACATATTCAAGCTTACTGGCGGATTCATGCTGCGATTCAAGGCCTCGGCGGGAACTGCAATACTTCTTCTCATTCCTTACCTGCTTTTTCATGCATGGAGGTTTATTGCGCCCGCGATAGGCAAAACCGAACGGATGTTTTCAAAACTCACCATTATATCTTCAGTGCTGCTGTTCTATTCAGGCGTGGCGTTTGTGTTCTTTTTTCTTATACCTTTCAGTATTAAAATGTTTCTCAGTTTTATAGGCAACTACATGATAACAACTATCGGTGCAGATGACTACCTTAACATGGTTTTCATATTCTGCCTTCTGATGGGGATTCTCTTCGAGTTGCCCATAATTATGCTTGTGCTTACGAAGTTCGGCGTGGTCACACCTGAACTGCTCATCTCAAAACGAAAATATGCTGTTGTGGTAATATGGGTCATCGCAGCCTTTGTATCCCCTCCCGATGTTATCTCCATGATACTTTGCGGTGTACCACTGATGGGATTATACGAAATTTCAATAGTGTTATCCAGGTTTACCCTGATACGCAAAAAACGTAAAGAACTGGCACAAAAATAAAAAAGGATCGCGCTCATGACTGTTAAATATATTGACCAGGTTGATCTTGAAAACAAAAGGGTTATGGTCAGGGTTGATTTCAATGTACCTTATGACCGCGAAATGAATATAACCGACGACACCAGAATTAAGGCAACAATCCCCACAATAAATTATTGCCTTAAAAACTCAGCCAGGATTATTCTTGTATCCCATCTTGGCAGGCCAAAGGGCCAGATCAAACCTTCGGCATCACTTGCGCCTGTTGCGCAAAGGCTCTCTGAACTTACTGGAAAAAAAATCCGTTTTATTGACACCCCTCTCGGAAATGAAACAATTGAAATAAGCCGCAATATAGCCCCGGGAGAGATTGTTCTGCTGGAAAATATCCGCTTTTACCCTGGCGAAGAGAAAAATGACCGTGCACTTGGCGAATTGCTGGCAAAACACGCAGACGTATTTATTAACGATGCTTTTGCTGCTGCACACAGAGGCCACGCATCCAATTTTGCCGTAACTGAATTTATTGACACAGTTGCTGCCGGATTTCTCCTTAAAGATGAGATTGAATTCAGTCAGAAGACAATAGAAAACGCAAAAAAACCATTTGGTGCCATAATCGGCGGCGCTAAAGTCTCCTCAAAGCTTGATGTTTTAAAAAACATTATAAGCAGGGTCGATTTCCTTATTATTGGAGGGGGAATGGCCTTCACCTTTCTTAAGGCAAAAGGACACGAAATTGGCAAATCCCTGCTGGAAGAGGAACTGGTGGATTCTGCCAATGAAATACTTAAAAAAGCCAAAGAGAAGAATGTTGAACTACTGCTGCCCGTTGATATAATAGGTGCCGAAGAATTTGACAATGACTCTCCTTCGGCGGTTTATCCCGCTGAAAAAATACCGGAAAACATAATAGGGCTTGACATAGGACCCAATAGTGTACAATTATTTACAGATAGAATTAAAACGGCAAAAACCATTATATGGAATGGTCCCATGGGGGCCTTTGAAATGCCTAATTTCGCCGGTGGAACAAATGAAATTGCAAGGGTTCTCGCAGACTCAGAATGTTTCAGTATTGTAGGCGGAGGCGACAGCGTCACAGCAATAAACCAGGCCGGTGTTTCAGCAAGGATCGGATATATCTCTACGGGTGGTGGAGCATTCCTTGAACTTCTCGAAGGTAAGGTTCTTCCGGGGATAGCCGCACTGGATAAATAAAAATATATAAACGCCGGTAACAATATAAAGAAGGGAAGCGGTTTTAAAACCGCTTCCCTTCTTTATATTCTATTGCTATAATTATTTTCAGGCTTTATTAATATTGTACTGTGCTATGCCGAGTTTAGCAAGCGGTATTGAATATGGTGAACACGATACATAATTAAGACCGGTTTCAATACAAAAGGCAATATTATCCGGATTAGCACCATGCTCTCCACAAAGTCCCATCTTGATATCAGGCCTGGTAAGACGGCCTCTGATTGCGGCAATACCTATCAGTTCCTTGACCGGTTCACCAAGCACCTTGAAAGGATTGTTTTTCATAAGGTCATAAAGTGAATAGTCGGGAAAGAATGAGTTAGAGTCATCCCTTGAAAGACCGTATGTTGTCTGAGTCAGGTCATTTGTACCGAAACTGAAAAATTCCGCATATTCAGCAATAGATCCGGCAGAAAGCGAAGCTGCTGGAAGTTCAATCATAGTGCCGATCGAGTATTCAATGTCATCCATACCGTACTCTTCGAGCACCTCCTCTTTGATATCCCTGAGGCCCTTAACAACCTTACCTTCAATTTTCTTTCCGTTGCGTATAAATTTTATCTCCTGCTCACTCATGACAATAGGTATCATTATTTCAGGGACAACATCTATACCCTCTTTTTTAAGCATGCAGGCAGCCTCAAATATGGCCCGGCACTGCATTTCGTAAATTTCAGGATAGGTTACCGCAACACGGCATCCCCTGTGGCCAAGCATCGGATTCATTTCAGCAAGCTCTTCACATCTTGCGTCAATATCAGAAGACTTTATATTCTTTTTTCTTGTCTGCATATATTTTACAAATTCGTTCATGCTTGATTCCGATCTCGGAAGGAACTCATGCAGCGGAGCATCCAGAAGCCTTATGGTAACCGGCTTACCTGACATTGACTTGAACAATTCATAAAAATCCGATCTCTGCATCGGTTTAAGCAGATCCAGGGCTTTTTGCCTCTCCTCTACAGTTTCGGCAATAATCATCTCCCTGAACTTCATAATGCGTTTTTCATTAAAGAACATATGTTCCGTACGGCAGAGACCTATGCCGTCCGCTTTAAACTCTTTCGCAACCAGAGCATCCCGCTCCTGATCTGCGTTTGCGCGCACATTGAAGTTACCTATATGCTTTTCTACTATTGCAAGGAAATCGAGCAAACCGTTATTTTTAAAATCAGGCTCAATGAGTCCTACTTTATCAAGATATATGGTAGGATCTTCATAGTATGGTACATTTATTGAAATATAGTCCCCCTCTTTAACGGTTTTACCGCCAAGGGTAAAAGTATTCCCTTTTATCTTCATCTCGGGCTGAACCATTGCAACCTTGCCGAGACTTCTTGCAACAACAGGAGCATGGGACGAGAATCCGCCCTCACAGGTTACAACCCCCTGTGATACCTCTATAGCTTTTACATCTTCTGCATAAGAAGATGTCAGAATAAGTATCACATTGGTATCACCGCCTTTCATGATGGCTTTTTTGTATTCCTCAAGAAGCTTCGGAGTAGAGAAGAACACCCTTCCTATGGCAGCACCGGTCGATCCGGCTATGCCACCCTTGATCGTCTTTGTATTTTTAATTGTTCTGGGATCAATTACAGGGTGCAGAAGTTCATTAAGCTGCCCCGGCTTGATGGTTTTAATTAGAAACTCATCGGTGATAACTTTGTTCTTGTTCAGGTCAAGCAGAGTCTTTATCTGGGCTTGTGTAGATTTTTCATCAACTTCTCTCTGTTCAACCAGCCAGAAATCACCCTCTTCAATTGTGAACTTAATGTTCCTTATTTCCTTGAAGTTTTCTTCAACCTTGCGGGCTATCTGTGAGAACTTATCATAGTATTTTTTATCAATTTTTTTAATTTCAGTAGCCTTACCGCCGCCAAAATCGAATTCATTCTTAAGAAAATCACCCTGGATCTCGTTTTCGCCGGTGACAATGTTTCTTGTAAAATAATTTCCCGCGTATGAATTCTCGCCAAGGTTGCCGTACACCATAACCTGTATCATTATTGATAAAGAATTATCAACATCTATGTCTGAATTACAGTACCTCTCTGCGGCCTTTTTCATAATAAAAACAAGCTGATCAAAGGGATCATCGCTGTAATCCGGACCGAACTCTTTTTTGTACAACTCGATAGTCTTCTTTATCTGGTCAATTGTAGGCTTTTTGGAAAGGCCTGCCTCGATAGAATTAACCTTTTCATCATTAAAATCGTAGAGTTTTCTTGCGATGTTTCGCATAAGAAAAAGAAATTCACCATAAGCAAAATCCTTACCTGTATATTCTCCAAACGCTTCAACGGTTTCATGGCTCATGCCGATGTTGTGAATTGACGGGAAGAATGGAACATTAAGTTCTGAACTGAGAACAAGCTTGAGCATCATGGGTTTTTTGGTATCACCGAATTTTTTCTTTGTCTCTTTCTCAAGCTGTTCAATATAGGAACTTATTTTTTCTTTAATATTTACCTGGGTAAGCTTCATGGTGAGGTCCGAATCTATTATAAAACCGGGTACAATCGGCAGCCCCATAGCCGCAAGTTCAATCGCCCGCTTACCCCTGATGCCCGCTTTAGTGAGCACCTTTTCGTTAACATCTTTCAGATCCTTATTAAAATATATAATATTACTCATTTATACACCTCTCCTGGTTGTTGTTAGAACAGATTGAGTACACGGCCCACGCCGAGTTTAAGAAATTGGGTATATCTCTGGCTGGCTCCTTCATACAGGTACTTTTGAAGTTTTGATACACCCAGAATCTCCTCCCCTGACACCTGGAAGAATATTGAATCACCATGCTTTACCTTTCCCCATTTAAACAGGGAATTTATATCGTTGATCACTTCCCCTTCATACATTATATGCACTGTAAGATCAGGATACTTGGTCTGGTAGCTCTCAAGTATTTTTTTCCATGCCTCAACATTGCCGTTATGGAACAGTTCGTTGGACACCTGGACTGCATATTTGGGGGTAATTGTTTTTTTCGATCCCCCCTTCTGTGGAGCCCTTCCCTGCACCTGGGCTGATCCGGGCTCGGATAGCGTAGGAGCTGTTGCCGGGGTTGCAGCAAATCTTACCGAAGGTCCTTCGAGGTCCGGCGTCATCTGGAAGCCGCCCTGCTGTGTTTTCTGCTGAGGCTGAGGTTTTGATTTTGACGGAGCCTTCCTGGGAACAATGGTTTTATCAATAAATTCCTTATTTATAAATACGTCTTTGCCCGCTATAAGTGACTGGAGAGTCTTCATTGCCTCGGCTTCAAGTTTTGGGTTTTTTTCTTTCAGGACTTTTGCGTATATTACAAGAAGCTGGTCCTTGTGAATCTCCCTTGCCCGCTCCCAGCTGTCATCATCTTTAGGATTTATTGCGAACCTTG
>JAAYBQ010000127.1 GCA_012730035.1 Spirochaetota bacterium | reverse complement strand
CACTCTTTCCGGATTGTTGGGAAATCTTATCCATCGAAAATTGACTTGATTTCTTTAAAATTAAACTGCTGAAGTATCTTCAACCTCAGATATTCAAAATTTTTATACCCATAGGCCATTCTCTGTATGACCCTAATTTTAGTATTTATACCTTCAGCAAAACTGTTTGAATGATTGCCCCGCAAAGAATTCCTGATATAAGGGTCCCATTTCTCAATCTGTTTCACAAACTCAGTCAGCTCTGGTATTCGAACCTCTTTTGCTCTCTTTATCCAATTAGTCAGACGGATAAGTCTGCTGTGCGGTGTAGCGCCACTGAATATCCGCCTGAACTCATCACGTAATATATATGCCTTATACAGTTTCTCATTGATCTTAAACAATCCCTGCAGCGCTGCATCCTGCCCATCCTTGAGGTTCTCCGGACGTTTAAGCAGCAGCCACCGTGACCCTTTATAAAATTCCTTATTTTCTTTACCGGCCTTTTTAGCCTCATGTACACGCAATTTATCAATAGCCTTTGAAAAATGCTGTGCAAGATGAAAATGATCAAAACAGATTACCGCTTGCGTGCAATACTTTGAAATTACTTTACGATAGGCAAGCCAGGCATCCATGCTCACAACCTTGATAGAATCCCGCCATTTCTTGTCTTTTCCCTTAAAAAATGGCGTAATATCCTCTGCTTTTCTCCCCTTAACAACTTCCAGAACTTTCTTCTCTACGGGAGATGATATGATCGTCGCATATCGATGCCCTTTTTTGCGGGAAATCTCATCTATACTGATTCGTGATGGGCGTATCTCCTCCTGTTTTGACAGCTCCTCTTCAATACCTTCTTTATCCAGACGATAAACCGTGTGTTTAGAAATCCCAAATATTCGAGAAACATCTATACCGGTCATCCGTTTACAGAAAGCATAAATCCATTTTCTATACCGCACTGTAAACCGTTGATAACGGTCCAGCCATTCAAGATACTCTGTTCCGTTATAGCCGCATGAACAAGTAATACGATATTTCAATACCTTTAAATAACACCGTTTACCAAATGCTGATAAGTCCTCAACTTCCTGATACCGTCTGTCTTTTGGCGCATCCAGATATATTTGACCACACTCGGGACATCTCGGATATCCTTCACTCTCAACTGTAAGAATAATATCTTTATCCCGTCTGGTAATTTCCTTTACAAAACAGCCGGGGAGTTCTAATAATTCTGTCAGTAGTTCTAATCCCATCTCATTTTTCTTTTGATATTTTTTGTGGTGAAAAACATCTTAGAATTTGAGATGGGATTATCTATCAATTTTTTTATTTATTGTTCACATTTCCCAACAATCCGGAAAGAGCGATAAAAAATTATATCGCGGTAAAAAAAATTATCCTTTTATCAGGTAAAAAAATGGCAAGGTCCCCTTTCATCACCCTTGAACTGAACTCCCGGCTTTCAGGGACAAAAAAGATTGAGCGCCTCAGCTCCTCTTTTGAAAACGACACTCCATCCGGGGCAATAATACCACGTACCGACTTACTCATTAAATAATTATACCCGGTCCTCCTGGCTTCCTTCATGTATACTGACTTTAATGCGGAAGGATAACGGTGAAGCCTGCCCTTACAGCACCAGTCCCAGCGCAGGCAGTCCATGACCAGCGGAAGCATCCCGTGACAACATGTGTTCACAAGGCTGATCACAAGTGCGGCATAGCTGTTCCAGTCCCTGCCCCATTGCTCGCAGGTATCGTGAAGTGCAAGCGCCTCGAAAAAACTGAATGAGCTGCCATAATACGCGCTAAGGCACCAGCAGGTTTCAGCAAACCTGCCCGAATTGTATAAGGCCTCTACAAGGCTCGCAACCCGTTTAATAACCTCCAGCTCATGATTTGCAAGCCACCTGGTGCTCTTTACCGCGTATGGAGGATCAGGCGACCACTCAAGGCCGTATTCGGCTGAACGCTCCATCATCTCTGTACCTGGAAGAACTTTAAGTATCCCCGGCTGAAAGTGGTGGGGCTTCAGACCCATCACCCTGTTGAAGGAACCGGCGAATCCCCCATAGTCCTCGAACGGCAGGCCTGCAATGATATCCAGGTGAATATGGATATTCCCCATGTTTATCAGCCTTTCTATTATATCATACGACCTCCTGTCCATTACCCGGTGTACAGCCTCGAGCGTGGATCTATGCACCGACTGTATCCCGATCTCAAACTGGAACAGGCCGGGCCTGACATGCGACAGAAAGTCAAGGTCATCTTCATCAAGCAGCCCGGGGTATATCTCGAAGTGGAAAGTGGTATTCCCGCTGCCGCAGTTCTTTACTATATGTTCCCATACAGGCCTGTAATGCTCTTTGCGGCT
>JAAYBQ010000126.1 GCA_012730035.1 Spirochaetota bacterium | reverse complement strand
TGACAGTGAACTGATAAAAAAAATTGTCGGGACATACAGCGAAACCAATCCAGCGCGTAAATGTTCAGAATCAGCATCGGTACTCATAGCATGCTGCGCAAAAAGCGACCTGCCTGGCTACAGGGACGGTGTGAAGAGGACAAAATTTGATTCATGGTACATGTTCGACCTTGGTATTGCCGTACAGAATATCTGGCTCAAGGCGCACGATATGGGGCTGGGAACAGTTGTGGTTGGATTAATGGACCACGCGAAGTGCGCGGAACTGCTGAACGTAAAGGCACCCTATGAACTGGTATGTGTTCTTCCCGTTGGTAAGCCTGTCGAGTTCAGGAAAGAGGGCCCGAAGAGAAGGGATGTAAATGAGTTTGTACACAGGGAGAAGTTCGGGAAACGGTGAGGTATCCCTGGGTTTCGGGAAAATCAGAACCTCATCGGATCATAATCCGGGTAAATTTTGCATAATTGTTTTATCAGATATTATTTATTAATGCGGAACATCTTTTTTTTATTTCAACATCAAGCACGGGTATAGCTGTTATGCCTCCTGCCGGTGTCAGTGTTTTAAATATAAATTCCACAAAAGATTGATATAATCCATCATTATCAATGTAAAGCGGAGGATTATATATATGGAAAACCGGGTCTTCCTGTAAACTGGTTCCGGTAAATGATACAATATTCATTGCAATCATGGGGATCACGGGTGTCTCAAAAATCCCTTTTTTTACACCCTGCTTTATAATATCTTCGATCCCGGCAAGATAATTTACCATGTATTGTCTGCCATACTCAGACGTTACGTTTTTACCATCAGCTATGTCACGGATACAAAGCTGCCGGATGCTCCGGACTGCCGGTCTCCCTGAAAGCAGTGATTGAGCATAAAGGAGTATTGCAAGTTTAACATCCGGTTCAACGCCGGAATTGTTTATAAAACTGAATACCGGTTGAAGATATCTCTCAATGAGCAGATCAAAAGCATATTTGATTAATTGATCATATACTGACTGCCTGTTTCCCATGTAATAATAAACCTGCGGTAGAGAGATTCCCGAATTCTTAGCGATGGATCTTAGCTTTGCATCACAAAATCCATTCGTGGAGAATTCCTTCAGCGCGGCATCAATAATTCTCCGCCTGATAATATTTCTGCCGGATAAAAGATCATTCATTCTACCTCTTTCTCCTCACTGCATTTTTTCCTTTATCCGTCCGGGTATTTATTTCTTGTGAAAGGCCATGAACTTCAGGTTCATAGGTCACTGGCTGATAGATGGTATGGCTGATATTTATTCCGCGCAGCGCAAGTAGTGCTGCTGTCAGTCCCTTGATGTCTTCTGCTATGTGGTAGAAACATGGGATGAGCACAAGGGTAATGAAAGTCGCGAACAAAAGTCCCCATCCGAAAGAAAGTGCAAGTGGTGCCACAAGGTAATCCTTGCCGCCGAAACCGTACATGACTGGTAGAAGCTCAAGGAACATTGAACCGGCTGTGAGAATTATAGGCCTGAGGCGAACAACACCCCCCTCAGCCAGCGCGGCTTTGAGGCTCATCCCTTCATCCCTGAACTTGTTTATAAACTGAACAAGGACAAGAGTGTTGCTTACGATTATCCCCGCAAGGCTGAAGAGTCCAAGTGTACTCATGAATGAAAGGGGCTGACCATGAACAAAAAGCGCGAAAATAACTCCAACAAGAGCGAACGGGATAGCAATCATTATAATAAAGGGCATTACCAGCGATTGCGTATAAACAGTTAATATAACAAATATAACAATAAGAGCAGCAATGAAAAGATTTCCCAGATCACTCATTGTTTCGTTTGTATCCTCCTGTTCTCCACCGTACCTGATAATATAGCCAGGGTAACGTTTTTCAATATCTGCGAACTTTGTTTCAAGAAGAGTGGTTACTTCGCTGGGGGTGATTATCTTTGTGTTAACTTCTGCCTGTACCTGTACAAGTCTTTTGAAATTAAGCCTGTTTATCTGGGAATATCCCTTGTATATTTTTACATCACTCACAGAGTCAAGGGGTATGAGCCCGCCCGTCATATTGGACACCTTGACATCATTAAGGCTTGTTTTGTCCCTGCGTGCGTTTTCAGGGAACCTGACACGCACACCGACCTCCTCCTCGTCCTGGTTTACCAGTGTGGCAACAGATCCTGAGAATGAAGCGTTTATCGCCGAGGCTATATCATAGGCTGAAATTTTTGTCCATGCGGCCATCTTCTCGTTGACTGTGTACTGGTATTCGGTCTTGCCGCTCTCAAGGTCTATAGAGATATCCTTCACTCCTTTAACGGTCGGAAGATACTCATTGTATTCATCTGCAATCTTTTTCATCACTTCATAATCTTCACCCTGTATTTCTACGTTTACAGGCTTGCCAACAGGCGGCCCCAGGAATATTGATTCCGCCTTAATATTGATATCCTTTGAGAGATACCCGCTATCCTGGGCAAAAGTTATCTTTTTCCGCAGAACGAGATTTATTTCATCTGCCGTGCTTTTCCTGTCCTTTTCCGGTACAAGATATAGTTCGAAGGTGCTTTTATATGTTGCCTTGGGCGGCTTGGGATCTGAAAAATCAATATAATCTTCGCCGACATAAAGATGAAGTGCGCTGAATTCTTTTGCCGGGACAGATTCAATAATCAGCTGTTCAAGTTTTTTCATCTCTTCAAGGTTGGACTGGAGATTGGTTTCAAAGGGCATTTTGACTTTTATCCTTATCTGCTCCTCGCCGCCTGCCGTCATAAATTTAAATCCGATTTGAGGTACAATCGCAAGGGAGAATATAAAAAGTACAACCAGTACCCCAACTACGAGATAGCGGTGTTTCAGGGCGGCTGTTATCAATCCCTTGTACTTTTTCTGAACCTGGCCAAAAAGCCCTTCTTCAAAATTCCTGTCCTCTTTCTGTTCGCAGCTTATTGCATTATTAATCTTTTTGCTGAATATTTTTGATAACATTTTTTGAGGAAGGGTAATCTCTCTTTTGTCCATTCCCTTTTTGTGAGAATCACCGAGAAATAAATTGAGGAAATAGGGAAGAATAAACATCGCGAAAAACCACGAAGCGATAAGAGTTGCAATTATTACAACAGGTATTGCCTTGATAAACCTTCCGATCAAACCTGGAACCAGGAGGAGAGGCATAAATGCAATAACTATACATAAAAGCGTTACGGTGACGGACCAGAAAATTTCGGATACCCCATTTTCAATGGCAAGTTTCCGCCTGATTCCAAGTTCCATGTACCTGTGAGTATTTTCGGCAATTACAATACTGAAATCCACCATCATACCCAGAACCATGATCATTCCAAAAAGGCTTACAATATTTATTGTTATACCATGGTACTTCATAACAGCAAAAGTAATCATGAAGGTTACAGGTATCCCCGCAAGAACCAGGGCAGACATGCGCCTCCCCATGAGGAGAAGCATAAAAAGCCCCAGGATTACAAAGCCCAGGATAGCCTCATGAACAACAGAAATGATCCGGTTTTTTGTCAGAGTGCTTTTATCATTGAAGTATGATATATCAACATCATCGTAACCGGGTACAGAAAAGCCGGCAGCTGCCATTTTAATTGTGTCAGCAAGTTTTATCTCGTCAGCGCTCCTCTTTTTCCAGAGTTTAAAAACAATTGACTGCCTGCCATTGAACCTGTGGTGAACATCGGCTTCTTCATATGTATCCGTGACTTTTGCCACATCGCCTATTTTCAAAGAGTAGCCTGTATCGTTTCCACGGATTATGGTGTTCCTGATCTCATCTGCATTTTTAAACTGTCCCTTGGTACGCAGGACAAATTCTTTTTTACCTATGCGGAGCGGGCCGCCGGGAAAGTCTATATTCCGCATTTTAAGTGCGTTTACTATATTATTCAGCCCTATCCTGTTTTTGTCGAGCGCTGATGGATCAACCTCCACAAGGTATTCCCTGTCGTAGTAGCCGTATTTTTCAACCTCGGCGATGCCGTCGATATCATAAAAAAAATCTTCGGATTTATTTGCAAACTCACGAAGCCTGCTGTAGGGAACATTCTCAGTTTTTCCGGTAAATGCGACGCTTACCAGTTCAGTGGTTTCAACAGTAACCTCAGCCACAAGTGGTGTGCGGACTATGGATGGAAGCCCGCTTATCTGATCAACCGTATCCTTGACATCCTGGATGACCTTTTTTTTGTCTTTAACATCATCAGCAATATACAGCACAAGCAGTGATAAATTTTCTACATTATATGCCCTGACCTTGTCCAGCCCGCTTACACCGCGAAGCTTTTTTTCAATTGGAATTGATACAAGTTCCTCGGCGTCACCTGGTGATGCACCGGGATATATCGTTGTGATGGTTATCATGTCAAGTGTTGAGTCAGGGATTGATTCCCTGTTCAGCTCGGAAAAAGATGCCATCCCGAGCAATATAATGATAATAACAATCAGGTTAACCAGAAGGTCCTGATCAAGAATGTAATTTAAAATTTTTTTCACATTTACCTCTTACTTAAGTTGTACATATTGGAAATGAAAAATATTATTTTGCCCGAAGTATCAGCTTGTTTTAATACCTGCATCATAATCACCGCACCTGCTTTTTTGTGAGTATGATACTGTTAAGCACCAGATCAATTATGTGAAGTCTTCGGGCTTCCTGGAATTCCTTCTCGTCTGTAATCTGAATATCAAAAATTTCGGAGATTGAACCACTGATATAGTAAATGAGCACCATTCCGATTATGCTGATTATCAGCTGATCTGTGTCGATATCGCGGAAAATCTTTTCTTTTTTCCCGTTACTTATTAAAAGCCTCATTGATTTGAGTGGATCATTACCTTCATGAAGATCTTTTACCTGCTGCACGACGCACGGTATCTCTTCTGAACCGTTGCTCATGGCATCTACAATTATTTTTGTGAAGTTTTTGTTATCGCTGAAGAATGTGATCATTGATGATATTACACTGGATATCTGGTTTCTGTAATCCATGCTGTTATGAATTTCACCCCAGGTTGAATCATACATAAACATGTAGGCCTGATCTATGATATACTTTAACACCTCAAAGTACAACTCATCCTTGTTATGAAATATGTAGTAAATCATGGCTTTATTAATATGTGCAGTGGAAGCAATCTCCTCCATGTGAGCGCCATGACGGCCCTTTTTTGCAAATACCGGAATTGCCGCGCTTATTATCCTGTCCCTGCTTTTCATAGCCCCTCAGTCGTTTAATCGTTTGGTTTAACGCTAACGTTAAACTGTTTAATTAAATAATAATTAACGGCCAAGTTTTTTTCGTTAACCCGATGGTTTTTAAATTAATTATTATGCTCAGTAAAATTTTATTATAAAAGGGAAGAGAAAAAAGAGGGGAGGGGGACGGTGAACTCACTCTAACTATGAAGCTGAGACGCAGAGCCATAAACCGGAAGTACCAGTCAGAAATTGAGAGGATGTACGAATAATACCATGACCACCCCTGCCGTTTTTTCAAGACCGGGCACGGTTTCATTGCCCTGTAAGCTTGATGCAGAGCGCCACGATGAATCCGACCAGTGTTGATATCCCTGAAACTGTTCCGCCGCCCTGTTCAAAGGCTTCGGGAAGCATTGTATTGGCAATCATCGTGAGCATTGCCCCTGCTGCGACACCTTCAATCCCGGATATAAAATAGCGCATGGCCCCATGCGGGTCAGGGGGGAAGATGATCGAACCGATCAGGGCGCCTATTCCGGTCAGTATGCACAACGATGTCCACATGTAGAAAATTTTCCTGAAATTCATCCCCTGTCTTTTCATGGTAACCGCGCTGGACATTGCTTCAGGCAGGTTGGCCAGGAATACGCCGGCTATGAAGGCTATGCTCATCTTTTCATTGTGAGCAGCTGCGCTGATAACAAGCATTCCGATGATCAGGGACTCCGGTATGCCGTCAAGCGCTATGCCAAGCCATATGGCCGTGGCGCTACCACCCTTCTGTTCCTTCATTTCAGCCTCGAGGTCATGGCTGGTGACCGGCAGTGAGAGGCGGTTGAAATTCTTCAGGGCGTTCTCCTCCCATATTTGAGCCTCTTTTCTGAATGTGTCATCCTTGACCGAAATGCTGTGCAGCCGTTCAGCCATGAGCTGCCTGCTCGCTTCCTGCATCTGGGGCGATATCTTTAAAAAATACTCAAAGTCCATCTTCTGAAGTATATACGCCTCAACTTCGTCGATCGTCCGTATCGTTGCGCTCCTGGGCTGGTCCGATATGAGCGCCATCTCGCCGAAAGTGTCACCTGCTCCAAGTTCATCTATTACCCTGGGACCCTGCTCACTTTCCCGTATCACCTGAACAGATCCACTCACAATAAAAAAAAGCTCCTGGCCTGTCTCTCCCTGGGAAAAGACCGTCACGCCCGGGTCATAATGCCTTATGTCCACGTAGGGGATAAGCCGTGCCACTGATTCAGCAGGGAGAAGATGTAGGAACCTGATCCTGCTCAGGCTCTGGATCATCATCTGGGCCTTTTTTTCTTTTTTCCTGTGAACATATTTTTTAAAGAGTGAAGCCTTCCGTAAAAAAGCACCCCTGCTGCTGAGCGCCTGATTCATTAATTCAAACAGGATACCTCCTGTGAGAGCCCCAAAAACCGTTGCCAGCACTATCCATGCATCATGCCCCTCATGTGACAGGTGCAGTGAATGCGCAAAGAGTTCAATGGTCAGGGCAAAGAGCAGCGCGCCCCCTCCGAAGGCCATGAGAGATGAAGTTACCTTGTGAGGTGGCTTAAGCCATATACCCAGCAGCGCTCCTGCAGGCAGTGATACGGCGCTTATACAGCCCCAGAATAATGCAATCATTGCAAGAAACATTACATTGTCCATATATCCTCTCTTCTGATAACTGGCGTTAATAAATCAAATCTATTATATATTGTGATGTATTGATTAATGTATCATGAGGTTAAATTTAATAAATCGGCCGGATTATTTCTGGATTTTTAATCTGAAAAACTGCCGGCCGGGCTGCCTGTTTTAATCCTGATCAATTGTATCAAAAAAACGATCACCCAGAGCGCATTGATGCCGCCAGTAATTATTTTAAGATAATTTTCACCTTCGCTAATTACAATCTCCGGTGGCTCTATCCAGCTGACCATCAAAGAAGCCGGGGCTGAATTCAGGCCGCACTGTTTTTCGGCGTCTGCTACCGCCTCTCTGTGCCTGCCTGTAACCATCGCAATGCCCGTTTTGTTAAGACAATTTGCAGGATCATTTCTGCATGTTATCCAGACTGTAACAGGGTCATCACCGTTCCAGTTTTCTGATACATAGGGTACTGCGTAGTGATAGTTATGTGAATCGGAATCCCAGTCATCGTATTCACCGGTGCATTTTTCAAGCAGTTTGCCGTCCCTGAAATAGATTACAGTGGCATCGAAATGAACTGGAGCTTCTGTCACACTAACATCTTTCACGTGTTTTCCGGTTTTGAGCTGGTACGCGTCTGCATAAAATATACCAGCGGCAAGAGAGGCCGGTATGCAGAAAAAAGGAACAAGGATGCCAATGTATGATCTCAGCGCAGGCTGGAAAAACATGCCGGTTATGACTATTATAATGAACCAGAAAAATGTCAGCGGGATCAATTTGAATGGTGATATGCTGCTGACGGCTAATGTATAAACAATAGTGAAAAACATCAGGTTGATTTCTGCTGTAATTACAAGAAATGCTGCAGTTGGTGTCCGGGGAATCTTCATAATTGTCACATCCTGAGAGTTGTTATGTATAAAGTACTGACAGGCTGAGTCTGATTTTTTTAAAAAAAGAAAGAGTATATAATAAACGTAAGGATGCCGGGGTATGTACCCGTTAACAGAGGGATTTATTTATCATCCCCTTCGTAATCAGGGTGTTTTAATTTCCTGCGCTTCAGATATTCTCGCGCAGTGAAATAACATATTGTGCTTCCAGAAAGACCAACTATAAGAGTCCCGGTGAATATGGCTTCTATAAAAGGCAATCCCAGATCCAGAATGTCCCTGATTGTTGATATGACGGAATAATCTATGATCTTCTCATGGTCATTTATTATAAGGTGGCCAATCTTATAGCTGGCGGAATATATAAAGGGGGTGGTCAGGGGATTACTCACTGCAGTCATGATTATCGATGCTTTTTTGTTGCCCCTGAAAATCTGGGCGAAGAGAAGGGAGAGAAGGATCTGTAATCCCCAGAAAATGCTGACACCGAAGAAAAAACCTATTGCTATGCCCCTGGCAAGACTTTCAGGGGTGTCATTAATTTTAATTATTTTATGAAAAAATTCCTTTATCCTGCCCGGCATGTTTTAATCTCCTTTTTTCTGACAATATAAACCAGGCAGGCATAAGGTAAAATTCTGCGAAAGAAATAATCTACCCGATCATTCCAGTCGCAATCTTTACAGCCTCGTCAATTGCCTTCTGCAGCCCTGCCGCATCCTTGCCCCCGGCTTGGGCCATATCCTTGCGGCCGCCTCCGCCGCCGCCCACAATGCCCACTGTATCCTTGACAAGCTTGCCGCAGTCGATCCCCTTTTCAACAGCTTTATTAGTTGCCGCGTAGAGGAGCATTGCCTTGCCGCCGGTATCTGAACCGAATAACACAACGCAGTTCTGAACTTTTTCGCGCACAGAGTCCGAAAGTTCACGTAGTGCATTGACGTCTACATCGGCGAAAACCTTCGCGATGACTTTTACACCTGATACATCTTTTCCTGAATTAATAATAGAATCGATATCCGATGAGAGTGATGCTTTTTTCAGCTTCTCAATTTCCTTCTCGAGAGATTTGCTCCTTGAAACAATCTCGTCCACCTTCTTTACAAGACCGGTCTCGGGGATATTGATGCTTGAAGTGAGCGACGATGTTATCCCTTCGAGTTCATTGAACCTGTCCAGGAGTCCTTTGAGCGTTACTGCTTCTATACGGCGGATACCGGCACCGGGTGAACTCTCTTTAAGTATTTTAAAGAGGCCGATCTTGCCGGTGTTGGTCACATGTGTTCCTCCGCATAGCTCCATGCTGAAGCCCGGTACATTGATAACGCGAACGGTCTCCTCGTACTTTTCATCAAAGACTGCCATGGCACCCATCTTTACCGCATCGTTAATGTTCATGACACTTGTTGTAACGTCTATGTTCTCCCAGATTTTACGGTTGACCATTTCTTCAACAGCCGCTATCTCGCTGCCGGTCATGGCATTGAAGTGTGAAAAATCGAAGCGCATACGTTCAGGTTCAACTATCGATCCTGCCTGCTTTACATGTTCACCAAGGGTTTTTCTAAGTGCAGCCTGGAGCAGGTGCGTAACGGTATGGTTTGCGCGGATCAGATTGCGGTTTACGGTGTCAATGCTTGCCTGAACCCTTTGCCCCTCTTTGAACGAACCCTTTATAACTGTCCCGATATGTATTATTGTTTTGTTGTGTTTTTTTGTGTCTTCCACTTTGAACACAGAGTCTCCGCAGACTATTTCACCAATGTCACCCACCTGTCCTCCTGACTCGCCGTAGAAGGGTGTGCGGTCAAGCACTATGAGCCCGGTTTCATTTTCATTAAGCACGCCGGAACGTTTTGGCCCGTTATACAGCAGGAGCACCTTTGCGTCAGATGTCTCCTTGTCATACCCGAGAAATTCTGTGTTCCCGGCGGCAGAGATAATTTCATCAAATGCAGCTTCTAGTCCCAGATCGCTGCCCTTCCAGCTTTGTTTACCGCGCTCTCTCTGCTTCTGCATCTCCGCATTGAAGCCGGTAATGTCAACATTAAGTCCCTGCTCCAGGGCCATCTCTGTTGTCATCTCAAGGGGGAATCCGAAAGTATCGTATAGCACAAAAGCATCTGCACCTGAGACGATCGTTCCCTTTGCCGATTTTACAGATTTAATTATCTCTTCAATGCGGTCCATGCCGTTTTCGATTGTTTCAAGAAAACGCTTCTCTTCGGATTCGATTACGTTCTTCACGTTGGCAACGCTCTGTGTCACCTCGGGGTAGAATTCACCCATGATGGTGACTATAGGGTCTACCATTTTATGGACGAAGGGCTCTTTAAGTCCCAGAAGCCTGCTGAAACGCAGGGCACGACGCAGGATCCTCCTTAAAACATAACCCCGGCCGTCGTTGGATGGGTATATTCCGTCTGACATGGCAAAGGTTAGTGTCCGGCCATGCTCGACTATTACCTTGATCGGCAGCATGTTCTTTCCTTCGTATTTAATGCCCGATTCACGGCTTACAAATTCTATGAGCGATTTTAGTTCGTCGGTTTCAAAAACAGAGTCCACTCCCTGCACAAGTGTTGCCAGTCGTTCAAGTCCCATGCCCGTATCAATTCCCGTGCGGGGGAGAGGCTGGAGTTGACCGTTCTCATCCTGGTTGAACTGGTTGAATACCATGTTCCAGAATTCAAGGTAGCGGTCACAGTCGCATCCGGGTTTGCAGTCGGGCTTTCCGCAGCCGAACTTTTCGCCGCGGTCGTAATAGAGCTCGGAGCATGGACCACACGCGCCTGTGTCTCCTGCCGGGCCCCAGAAGTTGTCTGCTTTACCCAGGCGGACAATCCGTTCAGCAGGCATCCCGATGCGCCTGTTCCACAGCTCGTAAGCCTCGTCGTCGTTCTCGTAGATGCTTGCCCAGAGAAGTTCTTTAGGAAAACCGATTACGTTTGTCGAGTAGTCCCACGCGAAGTCAAGGGCATCCTGCTTGAAGTAATCACCGAACGAGAAGTTCCCCAGCATTTCAAAGAGTGTCAGGTGACGCTTTGTTCGTCCAACCTGCTCAAGGTCGCTGGTGCGCAGGCATTTCTGTATGGATGCGGCGCGTGTATATTCAAGGTCAACGGTTCCTGCAAACATCGGTTTGAACTGTACCATGCCCGCAGTGGTAAAAAGGAGCGTGGGATCGTCTTTCGGAACAATCGAACTTGATGGTACAATCCTGTGCCCGTTGGTTTTAAAAAAATCTATAAATGAAGTGCGTAAATCCCTGACTTTCTGCATTTGTTACACCTTTATTTTTAAATGATGCTTCAGATGGAATCTTTCCGTGAGCGAGGGTTTTTTTTCAAGAAATATTTGGAGAGGGCAGGTTTTATCAACGGTATTTTATTCATCCTCTTCGTCAGGTTCGTTAAAAAAGTCGTAGACTGATCTTACGGCCAGGTCCAGCAGGGCCGTGGGGAGAAACTTTAGGGAGGGATTACTTTTAAGTCTGCTGACAACCTGAGCCAGTGTTGTGGTATAATTTCCTGTTTTGAACTCTTCAGTGATCATCCTGCTGAGAGGTTCAATGAATTTGTGTCCACCTGGCAGTTCTTCTATTATAATGACTGTTATCATTTCGCGGATGTCACTGTAATAGTCAGGTTGAATGCAGTGGTAACCCAGTTCTTCGCAGAAAAAATCCATCACCTGATGAACAAGTAACTCCTGGTCGGGTATAATCAGTCCCGAGCACTCCGCAGCCAGGTTAACAGACTTTGAAAGATCTTTGTGAAAAAAATACCCGTCCTCGAAAAGATCGAGAAAAAAAGAGACCTGGAAAAAAACAAACTGGACAATATTCTCGCTGCGCCCGCGAAAAATATCCTTTCGTGTGAATCTGAACCTGTTATATAGATCATCCATAAATTCATCCTTTTTTATTCCACATGCCGCATAAGGCGGAGGGGGAACCCGGGTATTATCTCCCAAAAACAGGTTGAAGAATAAACACCCGGTTTATTTTGATATTAAATCTAAGCTCATAATTAATACGCCGCAAAAGCAAAAAAGGGAAAAATTTTTTAATAAAAATGAAATTTTTTTTACATGAACCGCTGGTGTAAAATGTTTGAGAAGTTTTTACGGAATTAATTCAGCTGAACGTCCAGATGTATACCTGATTCTGTATCGGGTACTATGACCGTTTTAGTCTGAGTTGAATAAACGGATAACTGAAAGGTCAAGTCATAAGTTTCAGGGAGCAGCAGGCGGTGATAGTAGCCATTAATGTCTGTGTATATTACAAGATCGCCGTCCGGGATTGTGATCTTTACACCTGCTATGGGATGTGACGAGCTGTCTGTCACCCTGCCGTAAACGCCGTAACCTGATTCTTTTATGAAAGCTGTAAGTGAATCGCGGTTGTAGCTGTATGTCTCTTCGATATCTTCGGGCAATACAGGGTATTTACTGTTGGCAATCTCAACAGTATAGTCAAGGCAGCCTGCGTCAAGGTAGCTCCAGTCCTGCATTGATCCAGTAATAACATACCAGTCGCCGCCATTAATTGTTCCATTGTAAACATAGGAGGATATGAGTATGTCAGGATTTGTGTAGAATGGAGGTGTTCCTGCCTCGGCATAAATAAGTCCCATGTATTCAACAAGGCTGTTCTCTGCAGGGAATATCTCCTGGCTCTCTTTACCGTAATCAAAGGGCATGTTAACTATTACGGCGCCGGAGTGAAGGGTAATCCCGGTTGTGAATCTTTTAGAGTCGGAATACAGGCTTACAGCATAGCTCTCAGGCTCCGAGAAGGGTGCTGTGCCATATATGGAATAGTCGCCGCTCCATTCCCTGCTGAAGTTTCTGTTAAGGTCAACGCCGTTGGCATTGTACCTTCTGCTGCTCACATAGCCGTCGGGATTGATGACCGGAATTATTACAATATACCTTGAGTTTATAAGGTTTATGATTTCAGTATTGCCATTATTGAATTCTGCCAGCAGATAATCAACATAGCGGATAAGAACCTCTGTTGTCACCTTTTCGTTACCGTGGATGCCGGCTGAAATCCTGACGCGGGGCTCCATCTCGGGATATGACGGATTATCCGATATAACAAGGGCATTTATCGCTCTGCCGTCAACGCTTGTTCCAACCTGTTCGATTTTAGTGATTAAGGGATTGGCTGTGTGCGCCGCTTCAATAAAGTTGTTCACCTCATCAAGTGTGTGATAGGTATAGCTTTCAACTGTGCCTGAATGATCCCTTTCGCATGATGATGCAAGGAGCATGAATGTTAAAATAGATGCTGCTAACGGAATTATTTTTGGAATTTTCAGCCCGGTCTTTTTCATAGTCAATATTATGATAAAATAATATAACAGGGGTTACTGTAAGAGGCATTTTGTAAAATAAAATATTCAGAAAGAAGACAAATAATTCAGGGCAGTGTCGAGCTGGTCAATTATGGGAAATCACAAAATAACCGGAGTCACGCGTTGTTGAGATGCATTAAATCTCAGGATATTAATGATCCAGCACAACTTTTACTTGAATTTTACGGGGGCGATTTATTAAAATAAAGTATTCCAGCAAAAACAGGTCCGGTCAAATGATCAACAAAAAACGTAAAAGAGTATCCGATGAAGGGGAGAATGGCAACCAGGACGTGCAGGCATCAGCTCAATCCGGTGCAGGTTCAGATGTAATAGCCCCGCATAAATTTACACGGAAGGAGCGGAGGCATCTGAAAAAGGAGATGCGCCGCATAAAACCTCTATGGAGGAGAGTTTCATGGCAGTTCGTAAAAACATTCCTGATACGTGTTCCGCTGGTGATTATTGCCATCATTGCAGTTACCCTGCTCACGCTCAAAATATACCTTACTCCGGTTACGGTGCAGAAACTGGCAACTTCGATTTTTGCCGATATGTCTTACGGATCGCTCAAACTGGATGTGGCCGGGTTTGACATATACCGCGGCTTTGATATCAGGAATATTGTGGTAAGGAGCGGCCCTGATTTTAATTATGAAAAGGTTTTTGAGATGGAGCGGTTCGTATTCAGGTACAGCTTCTTTCGAATATTTACAGGCAGTATAAGATTACCTGAAATCGGGCTGTACAGGCCGCGCGTTTATCTAAAAGAGAAGAACGGTAAGTGGAATGTCGCATCCCTTATGAAGCCGTCGGTCGTCAGGGAGGAGCCGGAAGAGGAGGAGGATGGTGAAACACCAGACGAAATCAGTCTTCCGGTATCGGTTGATTTTCTGCTAAACTTCTATCTTGATGACCTCAGGGTTTATGCCAGGGGCGCGGATTTTTCGGCGCAGATGCAGGGACTCTCTTTCAATGCAAATATTGACATCCCGCCGTTTAAAAAGATCCCCTTATCGGTTCATGCGGTTAAACTTTTTAAAACCATGAGATTTGAACTTAACCCGTCCGGGAAAATGGACGTTAGCTTTTATTCAAACGGAGCAGCTACTTCTCCGGAACTGGTTCTCAACTGGACGCTTATTTTCGAAAACGGAGAGAAGCCGGTATTTAATTCAAACCTTGCATTCGGCGCGAAGCGTATGCCTCTGCGCCTTAAGGACAAAGTCTTTTCTCCCCTGGACTTCATGGTATCATACGATATATTTTTAAATCCAGTTGAAGACTCTGTGCGCATCAACGACCTAATAGTGACTTTCAGGGGGAGCAACTGGATCAGGCTTGGAGGAACTGTAAGCTCCGTTACAAAGAAGCAGGTTCTGAAGATAGACATGAAAGAGAGCCGCATACCACTTGGCGATGTCTACCCTTACTACGTTCTTATGACAGGAGACAGTTCAACAAAATTCAGCGGTAATGTTTCACTTATGCCTCTTTCGGTCAGGGGGACCGTTGAGAACCCGGACGTAAAAGGGGGGCTTAACCTTAAAAACATCTACTTCAGAATTCCAGGTACCGAGGCGTCTATTCCCTCGCTGCTGGCAGATTATTACGCTTCGGGCCCTATGTCGCGAATGGAGCTTGGGCTTGGAATAAAAGCGCCGTACATTGCCTATGTAATTGACGGGAGCAAGTCGGGGGGGAACGGGCTCAGGTTCAATACGGGCATAACAGCTCTTGAGGGATTTAAAATTTTCAGGATAAACTCCATGTCTCTCGATTTTTATGATCCGGGGTCTAACAAAGCGGCGCTTTCACTTGCAATGAACGGAGAGGTGAACACCGCCGCTTCAGTAGCAGGCTGGTTGAACCTGAGCAGGCTCAGGTTTGACGCGGTACCTCTTAAAGAGATGGTTCCGGCAAGGTTCAGAAAGAGCATAAATTCGATTCCGCTGAAAAAACCTGTAAACCTGGGCCTTGTGACAAAATTCTACATGGGTGATGAACTGGTAAACGCGAACCTGGACCTTTCTGCCTCGGTCCCGGATTACGGCGTGGAGGACCTTAAACTTTCGGCATCGGTGAAGCAGGAGACTAAAAAGCAGAGAGTAACTGTAAACCACCTGACGCTCGGCAGCAGAACCATGAATCTCCTGCTGGCCGTAAACGGCACGGTTGATTTGAAGAAATCCCCCATATCCGGGTCTGACCTTAAAATTTCCCTCGAGCTTGACAACAGTTCCATGAAAAATATTTTCGGCCCCTGGGCCACATCGGGCAGGATGAAACTTGCAGCGGGCATGAAGGGTGACCTTGACACCGGCGTGGTAAAAGGGACTCTGGTCTTCGAGGGGTTCAATCTTAAAAATGATGAAATGATGCTCTCAATGAACGGCCTTGACATGAACTTCCCGTTTGAATATGAACTTGCAGCGCGCAAGGGTACCGAATCAATACTCACGATAACGCAGAAACAGGTTATCGAAAGCGAACATTTCAGGGAGAAGCCGAACTTCACGATTAAATCGTTCAGCTTTAAGCACCCCGCGCGTGAAAGAAAGATCGAGTACATGAGGGATTTTTCAGCGCACATGTATTTCAGGGAGAACGTATTCAGGATTGCAGACCTGAAGGCTTCTGTTATGGACGGCTCGCTATACGCAAGGTCGGTCATGTTCAACCTTGCGGATTTTAAAAGGCACCACATGGAGTTTGACCTTGTACTCGATGCGACAAATATAAATATAGGCAGGATGGATGAGCCCGATTACAGCAAAAAAATACCCGAAGACGCCGAGCTTTCCCTGAGCGCGAATTTTTCCGGAAAGGGGCTCAATATAAACAGGGAGCTTACTGTTTCGGGATACATAAATATATACGAAATCGGTGTGGAGTTTGCCAACAGGCTGATGAAAGGGCTCAGCCAGGAGAAAGGAAAGTCAAAGCTGGGGCAGCCCGTGCAGTTCATAGTCGATAATTCAATGGGGGTTGAAAGTTTCGATTTCAAGCTGGATAAGGGGCTCGCGTATCCGACTGTAAAACTCTGGAGAAAGGTAATCAGCGTTCTTGCGGTTGTTGACAGGAGCGAAGTAAGGTTCGACAGAATAAGGGTACAGGAATATTTACGAAAGGTTGCGGAGGAGTAGTTTATGATATACAGAATATTATTTTTTCTTGCACTGGCAGCGGCAGTCTATTCGGCATCGGGATGCAAATCCACTCCCAGCTGTATTTCGGTAGTGCCGCCTTCTCTTAATCTAACGTCTGACAAGACCGTAGTTGAGCGCCAGATTATAGGTGACTACATGGAGCTTGAAAAGGACGCATGGATCATATCCTCGGTAAAAACCTCGCATTCATCGGGCAGGACCGGTTCGGACATGACGGGTGACCCGGAGCTTCTTAAGGCAGAAAAGCTGAGAGCGTTTCACGCTGACAGGCTTGCATCGTACAAGTCAGAGGGCGCTGCCGGGGAGGGGAGCACCGGTTTTGTTGCATACATACAGTCTGAAAAGTATGAATCAGACCCGGCCCGTAAAAGAATTCTTCTGGCTGTACTCGATGAAGAGAACATGGCGCGTAAAATTATTTTCAGACGTTCTCTTTTCCTGATAAACGGGGTGGAACCCACGGCTGATGATCTGGCCGGGTTCGGTAGAATCTTTGCAGGTGAACAGAGAGCACTGGCCGGCAAAGGTGAATGGATACAGGAAAATTCCGGTAAATGGGTGAAGAAAAGATGAGAAGATACATTTTCGGCATACTCCTTGCGCTGCAGTTAGCGGCAGCGCTTTCGTGCGAGACTAAAGACCCGTACGATGTATCTTTCAGCTACGCGGGTATAATTGACAAGGAGTACAGGTTTAACGTGGGCCGGGTTATCCCGGTTACAATAGGGCAGTCTATAGAGACAGACGGAGACATCTCCGCGGACGGAAAATATTTCTACTACACCTCGAACGTGGAGAGCGGCAATTTTGACATATACCTGAGGGCCATGAACAGTATTACCACTGTGCGCATAACGGATCACCCGTCAAGGGAGACAAACCCGGTTATCTCTCCGGACGGAGAGACTCTTGCGTTAGTGTCGTTCAGGGATGATCCGGAAGGGGATATATTTACGGTTAAACTTGATGCTGCCGGTCTGATCAGCAGCGGTAAAAAGAACACTGGCGCACCCGTGACCCATGACTCCAGGCTGGTGAACCTGACCTCTGAGCGGCAGGGATCGTCCGGGGTGAACCTTGCACAACGGGAGGCCAATCCTGCATGGAGCCCTGACGGGAAGCGGATTGCCTTTTCGCGTACAGCTCGCGGCGAGACAGATATCTGGATAATGAAGAAAAACGGCAGCGACAGAAAACAGCTCACAACGGGAAGCGGTGATTATCCGTCATTCTCGCCGGACGGGAAGAGCATTATTTATGTTTCATACAGGGAGAACATTAACGGCGATATATATATTATAGAAATAGATTCGGGCAGGACCGAAAAGGTGATCACGGGGCCGGGGATTAAACTCTATCCCTGTTATGCCGGCGAAAATGGCAGGTACATTTATTCCCTCATTGCAAAAGACACAAATAAAAACGGCAGGCTTGACCTTGATGACAGGTCTGTGCTGCAATATTACGATGCAGGCCGGAAATTCAATTACAGGCTGACAAAGGAATCGGTCTCGTCGTTCAAGGCAAAATGGCTTGGCGCTGTAAGCACAAGGGACTACCGGGGGATTATACTTTACACCGATATCACCGGTGAGAACATAAACCTGAACATGATACCCGATACGGGTATTATACCTAAAAAACAGAGCGCCAAGCTGCAGTTTGAATTCTGCACCACCTACATCGATGAATGGGACGATGTGGAGAAATACGAGATGTCCCTTGATGCTGTGCACTTCTTTTTCGGCAGCAGCAGAGATAAATCCGCCATGATATACGTTGACCGCGCACTGGGGACTCTGGCCTCATACTATATAAAATCAGGCCGCAGGGATGATGCCTCAGCGGTGACATCCCTGCTGAAAATCCGGGCCGGGCAGAAGAACATGTATGCTTCGCTTCAGCTGCGCATAGTTGAAGATATGCTCGCGGGCAGAAAAGCCGGTTACGAAAAGATAACGGAACTGCTCCCCGCCGGAAATGACCGGGATTTCTATATGCCCTTTGCGCTGGAGGATGCAGGGGACCTTTATTTTTCAGCAGGCGACAGGGTGAACGCCTCGCGTGTTTACAGGGATATAATTTCAGACTGGCCCGGTTTTGAACGCGTAATGGATATACAGGTTAAAATATCACTTTGCGAAGATGACATTCGCACGGGCAGACTTTCAGAAGCAGCGGTAAAGGTGCTCACGTCGGGTAATGCGAACCAGCGCATAACGGTTGTGCGTAACCTTGTTTCTTTTTTCCAGAAGGGTGACTATTCCTCGGCGTCTGCAGCATCTTATCTGAAGAACGTCCAGGTGCTCAGGGAAAAATACAGGGAAGACAAAAAAATTATTCCCGTAATCAATTATTCGGCCGGGCTGCTCCTGCTTAAAGCAGGTGACCAGGCGAATGCGTTAAAAGAATTTGCCGCTGCGATTGAATCCACACCCAAAAACGACATTATAAGCCACCTGTCAAACATAATGGCAGGGGATATAGAGCGCAGGGCCGGGCGTTCTGACGATGCGGAAAAATACTACAGCGAGGGTTTTAACAGCCATTCAAGAAGGTTCAGGACCGGAAACCTCCGGGAGAGGCTGCTCTGGCTTGTTGATTATTATGAGCAGAAAGGCCAGAGGCTTGCTGTTTCGGGCAGGTACATGGATGGCGCCAGAAATCATGAAAAGAATATACAGCTTCTAACAAGGATGCATAACAAGAGGCTCTTCCCGGAGATCTATACGGCTTACGCGCCAGGGGCACACGTGCTATACATAGATTCATTTCTCGAATGGAAGGGTGATAAGGGGCTTGGTGATCTTGAAAAATCCTACAATGACAATATGCCCCTGTTCAGGATGGACTTTAACAGGGCGGCAATTTACGGTCTTGCATACATCTATACAAGGAAGGCGCTCTACCTTGAAAACTCACCACCATCAGAAAGCGAAACCCGCGTCGAAACCCTGGTTGTCCAGGCCCTAGCAAAGAGCGATGAGCAGATCGAATGGGCCCTGTTTCTGGATGACACATTCATTGACCCTTACCTTCTTAAAGGCTGGAACTACCAGTATATAGATTACCGCCGTTCATTGGCTGAAGGCTACTTCCAGGAATCATCGGACAGGTATTTTCCCGAGCACCTGTGGGAAAAGAGCATACCTGTAATGGAAAAGGCTCTCACTGTAAACGACGAGTCAAAAAATCCCGAGAACGAAGGTAACCTTAACCTTAACATGGCCAATACATATTTTCTTCTTCAGAACTATCCCAGGGCCTTAAGGCATTACCAGCTTGCGGCCAGGTACAAAAAGAGTTTCGGGTCAGAAACCGAAAAGGCGCTCTTCCATTTTCATTACGGATACTGCCACTGGCAGAATAATGATACAGTAAAGGCCAGGGAGGAGACCGGGAAGGCGTACTCAATATACAGGTCCCTTTCAGGCGGAAGAACAGATTCGTATGCCTCAAGGTTCCTTGTATTTTACAGGTATTTTGCCCTCTTCAGCAGATATGAGGGGAAGTATGATGATGCTATCAAGTGGTACAGCACTATACTGGACCTTGCGGATAAAAACAATCTTGATGTTGACCGGGCCCGCTATCTGCAGGAGATCGCCCGATGCTACCTCGAGAAGGGTGATACGGAAACTGCAACAGCGTACATCAACCAGGCTGAACAGCTGCTTGCCAGGTACCCCGATGATACCAGAAAGTACTACGCTAAAATTAAACTGTTCGGCATAATACCTTTCTTCGCCTGGGACCTGGGGCCCGACTCACTTGTCATCGGTGAGACAAGCATCTTTTATCCCCTGGACCGGTTCAGCAAAAGACTGCTTAATATATCCATGCTTGAAGAGATAGCGCTCAAAAACAATGACTACAGCGCCGCGATAAGGCATGTTACAAAAAAAATCAAGCTGACAGAGGACAGGGATACAGCCCTTGCGCTCGATATACGGATAAGGTCGCAGAACAACCTGGGCTACTACTATTTCCTTTCGGGTCAGTACGCTGCTGCAGAAAAGCAGTTCACCGGTACCGGTAAGCTGGCGGACGAGAAGGGGCACCGGGAGGGTATGTTCACTTCAACAATGAACCTGGTGAACCTCTATTCCATGATGATTGAAGAGAACATTGACCCGGGCAGGGACTGGCTGAAGGTAACAGAATCGGCGATAAAGAGAATCAGTGCGCACAGGAACACATACAGGGAGCTCGCCATGCAGCAGCAGATGGAGGAGCTTGAAAGGAAGGCTGAAAGCGCAGAACGCGAAGTGAGTCGCGAGGAGAAAGAGGCGGCAGTGCTGCGCGTTGACAGCGAGACAGCGGAGGTTAATTACAGGCTTGATATTGCCGTGAGCACCCTGAGGTTCTACAGGGCGGAAATTCTTTATGCCGGGGCAAGGCCGAAGGCCGGGGGCGGCGATGTACCGTATGCTCTGTACACCGCGAACAGGAACATCTTTAATCTTTACAAAGAGGCGCTTGCAGGATTCGAGACAGCGCTCCAGGTATCGGGCGTATCGGTTAATCCTGAACTGCAGTGCAGGATTCTTATAAACAGCGGTACCTGTTACGAGAAGCTGGGTGATTACGAAAAGGCTTATGTGGCATTTATTGATGCAAAGAGTATTGCAGAAAAATACGAACTGAGGTGGCTGAGGATTTCATCGGGCTACGCACTCGGTTCATTTATGAACAGGTCCGGCAGCGAGGTGGAGAAGGGTGATTCGTCAGTTCTTGCCGGCCGATATATGTCCGGGGCCATTGAACTTGCAGGGGAACACCCGCTGCTGGTTATATCACACGCCGAGCGCATAAGGAGCATATACAGGGAGTACATACAGATTCTTATTGCATCGGGTAACACGAGCGGAGCATTTATCATGTGCGACAGGTACGCGCAGTTTTCACGAATCGCACTTGTCAATTCGCTGTCGCCTGAATTCAAAAACAGTTATGACAGCAGGATCTACTACGATTATATCGCGGCAACCGGAAGGCTTTCGCGTACAGGAGACGAAATATCGGAACAGCTCAAGGCCGGCGCGAAACCGGAATCTGAAGTGCTTGTTTCTCTCAGGAAAAAATGGAACGAACAGTCGGCACAACTGCGCTTAATGTATGACATGGCGGTCAGCTTCAACCCGCTTGTTGCATCATATCTTGAGCCAGGCGCTGTTGCAGTTCCGGATACGGGTTATGACATGTACCGTTTCCAGGATACTCCGCGTGGTATCTACTGGTGGAGGGCCTCGGGGAAAAAGATGTCATCGGGCTATCTTAAATCAGCGGATTCATCAGCAGTTAACAGCCTGCTTTCAGGTGACAGATCAAGGCCCGTCTTTATTCTTCTTAGCGAAACCTTTGTGTCGCTCATAAAAAACGGCCTGGTAATTGAAAGGCCCTACAGCGCTATCAATTCATTAGACCGGGCAGGGTATTATATTAATAATACCAATCCCCTTACACCCGATGTCGTATCATCAGAGGCCTTTGACGGTTCAGCCGCCGGTGTACGTGTAGCGGCTCTTAAAGAGGGGATCAGCCTGGAGGGGTATTCAACCATAGCAGGGGCGGAGGATTTAAACAGCATGACAGGTTCATCCGCTCTTTTCAGTTCGGGCATAATGCCCGGTTGTATTATCAGGTCTGAACCAGTTTTTAATTACAGCAGCGTTCTTCTTCAGTGTGAGGCCGCGCTATACGCGGGCACAACGCGATCAATCTTAACAGTTTCAGGCGGCAGTTCTGTCTTTGCCGGGATAATCGGCAGAGTCTACGGGCTAAAAGATAAGCCCATGCCCGAAAGGACACTTGTCTGCGGCTACATAAAGACAACATTCCCCGATAAAACTGACCCGGATAAAACAGCGGTCGGTGAATACAGGCGCTATACTGAAAGCCTTTCACGGCTCGATTTAAAAGCGGCAGCAGTTCACCTCACCAGGTGGTACTCAATAAAAGGCGTGGATGTCAGGCGTCAATATTATATAAATTTATGGCATACGGGAATGCTTTCGGGGGATTACAACCGTTCCGCAGAGGCATTAAGGTTTATGAAGCCCGTAAGCAGTGATGAACAGGCTGCATGGGAACTTATGAATATATGCCAGTTGCTCTACGCGGGTAAAATCAGCCAGGCTGAGAGCGCGTACAATAAAATACGCGGAACAGATGCAATAGCCGCTGATGCCGGGTTTATAGAGATAATACTCTCGATGGCAAAGAATGGCGATTCATCTGCCGTTAAAAAGGCTGCAGCATTAAGCAGGCCATACAGAACTATTATTCCAGCGGACCGTTACCTCTTTCTGATCCTTACATACTCAGTGCTTGCCGGTGATGGTTCTGCAGCCGGTGCAGCCGCGCTTATACCCTCTGATTCCGCGGCGTCAGAGAGAGACCAGCTTCTGTGTATGACATTCACAGGGAAAAAGATAAACTCCGGGTCATCTATCAGGTTCGACAGAATTGCCGCGCTCTTTTCAGGGGGTACACCGGGCAGAACATTCGGCGAAAGTGCTTCCGGACTTTTTACCGCTGATTCAGGATACGACAGGCTGTCGATGTTCCCCCTCTTTGCCATACTTAATTATTATACCGACGAGGGGGATCCTTACCGCTTTTTTACCACCGGCGACATTGCGCAGATCTGCAGTGCTGCGAACCCTGCTGACGCGCTTATCCTCTGCGCAAGGCTGAAAAAGACTTACGAGGTGAACGCTGACTACAGCTCGGCCCTTGCAGTAACTGAAGAGATGAATAAATATTCATACGCCGCGCCCGGTTTAACCGCAGGTATATACGAGGACCGGGCACGGCTCTATTCACTTGCCGGAGATTACAAGTCTGCATATACGGCAGGGCTTGAGTCCGGCAGGCTGTATGCTGAAAGAGGCATTCACAGCAACAGTCTTGAACTGCTTATGATAAGCATACTCACAGCGACCGGGCAGTACGCCGATGCAGGTGAGCGCGCCGAAACTATGAAGTCCGCCGGAACTTTAAGTACCGCAGAGAAATACCAGTTCAACATACAGCTTGCGCTGATCGAGCTGAACAGGCTGTCCCGGCTTAAGACTGCAACTGTTAATGATGCCGCCGGGTTCGAAACACTCTTCGCATCAACCGTGACCATGCTCACAGATGATCCTTCACTTGCCTCGGGCCCTGTTATGGAACCGATGACCCGCCGGGTATTTGACGAGTATGTAAACTACAGGATGAGGACCGGCAGTTACAACGATGCCCATTATTACAGCGAGATTAAAAAACTTGTACTGGCATCGGCGCGAAGCGGCATAAACCTTCTTGTAAAAGCGGATGCCTCTGCCATGGGCAGGCTGAACAGCCGTCTGCCGGCCGGGGCGCTTTATGTAAACATATCCGGCAACAGGAAAGACCTTTTTGTATGGCTCAGCGGCAACAGGGACAGCAAAGCCTTTATTATTGCCGGAGGTTATGCCGCGGCTGAAAGAATATCCGCCTCTTACCGGGAGCTTTCTGCAGCCTCCAGGGACATTACACCCGTTTCAGCTGAACTGAAGGTTCTGCTCGCGCCTGTTTATGCGTATCTTAAAAACGTAAAGACCATAATATTCTGCTGTGATTCACTGACAGAAAAGCTCCCCTTTGAGATTGCGGGGGAGGAACGGATGCTCTCTGATGATTATTCGATAGTTTATGTTTCTTCGCCGCTGCTCCTTTCGGACACTCCCTCTGAAAGGCCCGGGTCCGTGCAGGTAGTTTCATACAGGGATGATGACCTGAGGCAGTATGTTGAAAGGGCGGCGGTCAGGGAATCGGGCGTACCCTTTGCAGTTTCCGATAACGCAGGGGGGAATGCGGCGCACGTGGCTGATAATGTAAATTACAGTTCATCGTATCCGTTCTTTACCGTGGAGAGCGGCTGGAGCCTTGACAGGCTTGTAGCAGGTTCACGCATGGCATACATAACTGCCGGTGATATGGGCAGAGCATCGGTTACGGACCTTGTGCTTGCGGTTCAGCAGTGGTGCAGCGGTGATGTACTTATCAGCAATCCGGGAGACCGGGAATTAAATTCCGCCGTGTTCATTGAATCATTCTATGCCGGGTACTACACCGGTTCAGGCGCGGGTCAGGCATTCAGGCAGGCAGCGGACCGGGCCGCGAAAGGGAGGAACAGTCAACCCGCGGGCAGGGCAGGCACAAGAATATACATGCGAAGCCTGTCTGGCATCTGACCGGCGGCGTTCTGCTTATACCGGCATAAGATGAAACGTGACAACAGGTACATAGATGCTATAGAGAAGCGTGTCGGCCTGGCCATAAACCGCTACTCGCTTATACATGGCGGCGACAATGTTCTGGTCGCGCTCTCAGGCGGCAAGGACTCCCTTGCTATGCTTGAGACCCTGGCAAACAGGAGGCGCAGGCTCCCGGTTACTTACGGTATAACCGCTGCTCATGTGCACATAAAAAATATCGGCTACAGTGTTGACCGGGATTACCTTGCGGATTTCTGCGAACAGCTTTCAGTCCCCCTGCATATAATAGAGGCCGGGGCTGACCTTGACGCACCATGTGATAAATCTGTCTGTTTTATCTGCTCATGGCTGCGGCGCAAAAAGCTATTTGATCTGTGTGAAAGTACCGGCTGCGGCATACTGGCGCTGGGGCACCAGATGAACGACGCAGTTGAGACGCTGCTGATGAACATGATGTTCAATGGAACTATAAGTTCTATGCCGCCGGCGCTTAACCTTTTCAGCGGAAAACTTAAAATAATAAGGCCGCTTATACTTCTTGAAGAGAAGGAGGTTGCTGAGTATTCGCGGCTGCGCGGATTTTCCGCAGTTGTAAAAGACTGCCCGCATTCAAAGGAATCAAAAAGAGCGGATGCTAAAAAAATTATTGAGGCCATGACAGCAGTTGAGAAGGATTCACTGAAGAACCTTTACAGGTCAATGTCGAATATACACAGAGAGTATCTGCCGGAAGCCCCCTAATCTCCGGCTCACTGCTACCCACATCTTATGCAACCTTAATTGTATGCCCCCGGCAGAGATATAATTACTATTCATACACAAAGATCTGTCACCCCCGGAAGGGGGTGTGGAACTTAACTGACCTCACACAGAGCCGCAGAGGAAAAATTTTTTCTCGCAAAGGCGCTAAGAGGATGGAATAATTAAATTCAGGTTTTATGTGAAAAAAAATTTTAAGTAGTCCCCGCCGGGGGACGTCGCTAAAAGTTAATAAACAGAGATATGTTTATCGGCAGGGGGCCGGGAAATAGATGCGGATAGAAGTGTGTTGAAACGGGACCATTGGTAGCACGTTAGTCCGGGTCATTATACCCGCACCCTTCGTATGGGCTTAAGTTCTCCTCCTGCTGAAGGTGAGTCACATCCTCGTAGTAGGGGAAGTCACGGCACATCCTGGGGCGTATGGCGTGGATTGAACATGCAGGAAGCCCGTCGATTACCGCATAGTGTTTGCACCTGTAGTGGTACGGCAGGTCCGCGCCCTTCTCTTCGAATTTGAATTCCAGCATGGGGTATATCAGGTATATATCCGAAAAGTTCGGGTCTATCTGCTTCGATCTTTTCCAGTAGCCGTATGCTTTTTCAAGGAGTTCAGGATCTTCGGCAAGCCGCACATCCTGGCAGCACATTCCGCATCTTTTACACTCACCCATGAATTTTCCCCTGTTTATAATCTGCAGTTACAGTTTTAAATTTAAGCTGCGGCAAGGCAAATATTTAATTACTCTGTCCGGATAAATAACATGATAAATACCGCCTCTGCTGCAACTGCCCGTATTTATGCGGCACGGGGCATCTGTTCATAGCCTTTAAGAACGTTGTAAGTACCCCTGTTACAGAGATGGCGTAGAGATAACGGAGGTGATTGGTTTTTCTTACTTTTTACCGGGTAAGTTATGGGGGATATAATGGCAGATTTTGCGCAGGTTATGGCCTTTGAGGCTGCAACAGGACCGTCCATCTGCATGGATATGAAGAGGTTGTAGCCTTTACGCCCCAGAGGCGCAGCCATATCATTATATGTCTTTTTCTCTTCAGGATCTAAAGACTGCCAGAGTTTTACAGATTCGCTGAAGTTTCTGCGGTTCTGCTGCTGCAGGGGCGTGCGGGGGTTTTCAGGCATGGACCAGGAGCGGCTGTACTGTATTCCCCGGACATTGTAGTATATAATATTGCCTCTTTTACCATGTATTGATTTAATGTATGACGGGAGTTTTACTTTTGCCATGGATTTTACCTTATGCAGTATTTTTTAACATCGTTATAAAGCATATACGTCACAGGGGGGATAAAAAGGTAAAAAAAATGATGGCTGGAACTGTATAAATTTATCTGGCCCTGCCGGGTAACTTTTCCATTTTTCATCATCTATTTCTTGACAAATAGACACCGTAAAAATAAGCACTCAATAACCTTTTACCGGGTTTAAAGCGGCTTCTTCAACCTAAAAGATGTAGAAATTGCGTTTTTATTTTATTACTATACATATAAAACTGACAAACAGAGGTCCCGCATGTCATCAAAAGACGGCTTTTCAGCAGAGGAGATTTTTACCAGGCAGACCGGTTACGCGTACAATGACTTTATAATCCTTCCGGGCTACATAGACTATGCACCTGATGACGTCAGTCTTGATACAAACCTTACGCGCAACATAAAACTTAAAAGCCCCCTTGTTTCAAGTCCCATGGACACGGTTACAGAGGCTGAAATGGCAATAGGCCTGGCGCTCTGGGGCGGAATAGGAATTATCCACTATAACAATACCATTGAAAAGCAGGCCGAAGAGGTCAGGCGCGTAAAACGCTATGAGAACGGATTCATCAACAAGCCCAAGGTCCTCTCGCCGCAGCACAGGATAAGCGATATTGATATAATAAAGGCAAAATATAATTTTTCAGGTATACCAATTACAGAGGATGGTAAACTTAACTCCCGGCTTGTAGGTATAGTAAGCAACAGGGACATTGACTTTGAGCGCGACAGGTCAAAGTCCCTCGCCGAGGTTATGACCACCGACCTCCTGGTTGCACACGAGGGGATAACGCTTAACGAGGCAAACAAAATACTGAAATCATCAAAAAAGGGTAAGCTTCCTATTGTTGACGATAACGGCAGGCTTGTTGCGCTTATGAGCAGGAGCGATCTCCTTAAGAACAGGGAATACCCCCTTGCCTCAAAGGATGACAAGAAGCAGCTCAGGGCCGGCGCTGCCATATCGACCAAGAACGAGGACAGAGAGAGGCTCGAGGCTCTTCACGAAGCCGGAGTTGATGTTGTGGTAATAGATTCGGCACAGGGTAATTCCATCTACCAGGTTGAAATGATAAAGTTTATAAAATCAAAGTACCCTGAAATTGATGTTATCGGCGGCAATGTTGTGACCGAAGAACAGTGCGCGACTCTTATAAAGGCGGGGGTTGACGCTCTCAGGATAGGTATGGGGCCCGGTTCGATATGCACAACCCAGACCACCATGGCAGTGGGCAGGCCGCAGGCTACGGCTGTTTTCAGGACAGCGCGCTTTGCGGCAAAACACGATATTCCCGTTATTGCCGACGGAGGTATAGCAAATATAGGACACATATCAAAGTCACTGGCGCTCGGCGCGTCTGCTGCGATGATGGGATCAATGTTTGCCGGCACAAACGAGGCTCCCGGCGATTATTTTTACGAGAATGGAATCCGGCTTAAACGTTACAGGGGCATGGGCTCAAAGGAGGCCATGGAGGCGGGCGGAAGCAACAGGTACTTTGCAGAGGACGCGAAGATAATAGTGGCACAGGGTGTTTCGGGTGCTGTCATGGATAAGGGTTCGCTCAACGATTATCTGCCATACCTTATACAGGGGCTCAGGCATTCTTTCCAGGATATGGGAGTCAGGAGCGTTAAGGCACTGCACGATTCCCTGCGTTCAGGTGAACTGAGGTTTGAAATACGTTCGGTAATGGCTCAGCGTGAAGGGCATGTGCATGATATGTATTCCTACAAAGAACCTCAATTTATGTAATATTCAGTTTTAAAAAACTCCGCAAAAGCGGAGTTTTTTGCGATTTCCCCTTTTTTTCTCTTTATTTTTTATTACACTGATAATACCTTAAACTACCTGAGTTCACCCCTTCTGATTGCGGATTGTCGCATAGATTATTCCGTGGAATGCGGCTGATAAGGTATGTAACAGGCCTACATTTTAAAAAATACAGGAGAATGCAATGTTAAAGAGAGTTATAGTGTTGTTTACGGTATTAATCATGGCTTCTGCCATTGGTTGCGCCAAAAAGGAACCTGCCAAAGCATACAAGACCGTTGCAGTAGATTCATACCTTGTTGAAAATCCTGGTGAAAAAAAGCTCATTTATGTACCCAGGGGAAAACTTAAGCGCGGTGAGTATGTAACAGTAAACGAAGAACGAGATGTAAACGGAAAGAAATACATCAATGTTACTATCGACGGTGTAACTACAAGGGGCTGGCTGGATGCAACGTACCTTAAAGAGGGACGGCTGGAATCGGTTACGGTAATCAAAGATGATGATCTTTATCTGAGGCCTAATGTTAAAAGCGAGAAGACCGGAACGGTAAAGGCGGGACAGGTTGCTTTTAGAATTGAAGAGAACAATGAATTTGTACTGATCCAGTATCCAGGAAAAGAGGCTTACATTCTTAAGTCAAGTCTTGGCGACGCAAGCATGGTCATAAGAACTATAACCAATGCCGGCCTGGGCAAGGCAACTGTTGCTGCATCGTCGCAGTACATATCCAGTGAAGGGAAAGAGACATCCTTTGACCCCAGGAACGCTTTTGACGGCAAGCTTCAGACAGCATGGAGCGAAGGCAAGAGCAATGACGAAGGCACGGGTGAATTTATAATACTCACTTTTGAAAAACCTGTTGTTCTTACACGCGTCAGCGTAGTCAATGGTTATGCCAACACTGAAGAGTCGTATAAAAATAACAGCAGGGTTGCCTCTCTTAAAGTTATTTCGGGGAACGGCCAGGAGGTGGCCATAGACCTGGTTGACAACAACCTTGACTACCAGTCTTCAGACATGGAGCTCTACGGCAGCTCTTTTAAATTTATGATAAACAAAACATACAGCGGGAAGATGTCAGATACCTGCATAAGTGAAATCAGGCTTGAAGGACGTTCAGACTTCGCGGGTGATAATGAATATGGAGACGGCGATGAATAATTCTGTTTCAGGAGAACGGTCCTGCATGCTGTGAGTTTTACAGGGCTGCTCTAAGCGCAAAAAACAGGCCTAATCCGGACTATCCCGTCAAACGCTGTTTTTAAGTTTTCACGACTAATATAAAATAATCGTAGTGAATATATTAAAGCCCGCTTTGACTGCGGGCTTTTTCTTTCTGGTAGAGTGTAAAAAAGTCTTGAATATAGAATTGCCTTATGTCATAATTACATAAGAGAAGCAGTGACTCAAAAAAAATACAAACAGCGATAAATCTATGAAATCAAGAGCCGGTTTTTCACAGAACAGTCTTAATATCAACACACCAATAAAGAGATTGCTTATTGTGTCTTTAATAAGTACGGGATTAATAGTGGCCGGGGTATATTTTTTAAGGCTTATCTACCCTTTTGACCACCTTATGATAGGCCTTGGCATTCTGTTTGTTTCGGGCTCGCTTTTTTTTATGGTTAACACCAAATACTACAAGCTGCATTTTAACGAAGAACCCGGATACATAAGCCTTGTTGAATCCACAAGCTGGGAGATTTCACCATTTAAAATTCCCCTGAAATACTTTACCGAAATTCTTATGCAGTACACAATAAACGACAGAAAAAAACCTGAGTACGAAATCATCCTTAAAAACAGGTTTGGCTCGATGCTTCTTGTGGCAAAGTTCGATAATGAGAAAGAGGCAAAAAAGTTCAGTGAAAAACTGCAGTCAATCGCCGATCTGCCCCTTACATGCAGAAACGAGATCGAGCTCGATTCAATTGACAGAAAGCACCCGTTTAATCCCTATCCCCTTTTTCTTCCGGAAGATTCCGGGATCAAAACTTCTGAAACAAGGGACACTGCGGCAATCAGCTGGAAGGTTAAGTATCACCCGTTCCAGGTGGGATTTATACTCGGCATATACTACGGGTTTTTTCATATACTGCATTTTGCCATAATACCTTTCGGCCGGCTTGATGCAGCTGCAATTATTGTAATCTATACGGCGCTTGGCATTCTTTTATCGATTATAATTACGGTAATTATGTTCTCGTTCTTCGGCAGATACTATATAGTTGTGTGGCGCGAGGAGATACAGATATATCACCAGGTCTTTGGCCGCAAGTACCATGAACAGACCATGAAGAAAGAGGATGTGGCCATAATACGCAGCACCATTGACACTGAGAACGAAACAATCATTATTGCAAGCCGTAAGGGGATTGGAGCGCTGAACAACCTCCTTAAAAACTACACGCGCGGCCGTAAAAAAATTAAAGAGATGATCGATATTGATGATGTAATTAAACTGAGAGATGAGATATTCAGGGTGGATGTATCTACTCTGAGCCTTGTAGAGAAACTTTATATTGACCAGTTTATTCTGAAGAATTTCTGACAGACAGATGATAGCAAAACTTAAGGGCATCGTCGACGAGATTCAGCCGACAGAACTTATCCTTGACGTAAAGGGTGTGGGCTACGGACTGACCATACCCGTTTCTACATACGAAAAGATTCATCCCGGCGGTGAAGTCTCACTGTACGTGCATACAATCCATAAAGAGGACCAGTTCAGGCTCTTCGGCTTTTTTACCAGGGTGGAAAGGGATCTGTTTGTTGCGCTGATAAACGTAAGTGGTATAGGCCCGGCCATGGCAATCTCACTGCTTTCGGGCATGGCCCCGGAGAGGCTTATAGATGCAGTAAAACAGGGGAATATCGCGGCTCTCACAAGAATACCCGGCATTGGTAAAACAAAGGCCGAAAAGCTGGTGTTTGAACTTAAACGTAAGCTTCCCAGGCTTGAACTGATAGCGGGCCCCTCCTCTGCCATAGACTCTTCATCGAGTGATGCCATAGAGGCTCTTGTCTCTCTTGGATTCAATGAATCCGATTCCTCAAAATGTGTGTCCAGACTGGTATCGGATAATCCCGATATCACAATTGAAGAGATAATCAAGGAAGCCCTTAAAATACTTGCCTGAACCCGGCTTTTTTTATTGACACAGCAGAGTGCCGGGATTTATATCCACACAACATTTGTCTTATCAAGAGTGGCGGAGGGACTGGCCCTGTGAAGCCACGGCAACCATTCAATATGAACAGGTGCTAAATCCACGGATTATATCCGGAAGATGAGACTGCAGTTTTGAAAAAAACCGCCGTCTCCAGGAACAGGCGGTTTTTTTATGGCTGAAGAAATATATGGCAAACCCGGCTCAGCCGGAATTGTCCAGACACGTTACTACACATTTGCAGCTCCACCCGGCGAGCTTGAACTCCAGTGCGGCGAAAAAATAGGACCTGTTACCCTTGCTTACGAGACCTGGGGTACGCCTGACCGTGCAGGTAAAAACGCGATCCTCATTTGTCATGCTCTTTCGGGCAGCGCCCATGCTGCGGGCTATCATTCCCCGGAAGATAAGAATCCGGGCTGGTGGGACTGGTACATAGGGCCGGGAAAGGCATTTGATACTGATAAATATTTTATAATATGCTCGAATATACTTGGCGGATGTACTGGCTCAACGGGGCCTGCATCGGTTAATCCTGCAACCGGCAGGCCGTTCGGCATGAGCTTTCCCCTTATTACAATTGCAGACATGGTAAAGGCTCAGCATGCCCTGGTTAAACACCTTGGCATAGAAAAGCTGCTTGCCGTAGCAGGGGGGTCAATGGGTGGGATGCAGGCGCTGCAGTGGACCATATCGTATCCCGATGAGGTTGAGTCCTGCATTGCCATTGCGACCTCGGCTTCGCTTTCTGCGCAGGGTATTGCTTTTAACGAGGTGGGACGTCAGGCAATATTCAATGATCCCAACTGGAACGCAGGGGATTATTACGACAGCGCAATACCGGTCGCGGGACTCTCCCTGGCCAGAATGATAGGGCATATAACCTATCTGAGTGAAAAGCACATGCACGAAAAATTCGGGCGCAACTTCCAGAAGTCAGGAATGCAGCCTGTCAGCGGCAGCAGTGAATTCATGGTGGAATCATATCTGCGTCACCAGGGGATTAAGTTTGTAGAAAGGTTCGACGCGAACGCGTACATATACATTACAAAAGCGATCGATTTTTTCGATCTTAACGGGGATTACGGCGGCAGCCTTGTAAATGCTTTTGAAAATGTGCTGGCGAACTACCTTGTTGCAAGCTTTACCTCGGACTGGCTTTACCCCAGCGACAATGCGAAGGAGATTGTGCGGGCGCTGCGTGTAAACGGCAAGAACGTAAATTACACCGACATCGATACTGACAACGGACATGATTCGTTTCTTTTGCCCAATGATCTGCTTGAAAAAAATATTTCAAATTTTCTCAGGAATGAATACAGGCAGAGTACACAATAAAGTTTGCTGTGCCAACAGAGTGTGCAAAGTTGATATATGGAAGAATATAAATGGAAGAACTGAGAACAGGTTATGACCTTGTAGTTGAATCCGTTGCTCATGGATCAAAAATACTTGACCTTGGTTGCGGCGACGGTGAGCTGCTGCTTCGGCTCCAGGAGGAGAAAAAGGTTAAGGGCTTCGGCGTGGAGATATCCGAAGAGGGTGTAAGCCTTTGTATGGAGAAGGGGCTATACTGCTACCAGGCTGACATAGATGAGGGATTAAGCGATTACAAGAATGATTCATTCGACGTGGTCATACTGAGCCAGACAATCCAGAACACCAAGGGCCCTGATTATGTAATAAAAGAGGTATTGCGTATAGGCAGACAGGCAATAGTCACCTTTCCTAATTTTGGATATTACAGGAACAGGTTCTACCTGCTCGTGAGGGGAAAAATGCCGGTCAGCAAACACCTGCCTTACCAGTGGTATGAATCTCCCAACATTCACCTGATGACCATACATGATATGCGCAATATGGCGGATCATGTCGGATTTGAAATTATCCAAGAGAAAAATTTTTCAGTTAGAAATGACAGTTCCTCCATTGTAAAAACCTTTATGCCTAACTTTTTTGCCCAGTACGGCTTCTTTATAATAAAAAGAAAATAGAGCAAACCTTGGTTTTTAATATTAATTCTCAATGTTAATACTTAAGAATTATATTAAATAACAGGCTCTATTCCTCCCGCCGAAGGCGGCGGGAGGAATTAAAAAACAATATTACACTAAAAATAGTTTTAGTAATTATTACTAATTAATTCTATATTATATGTATTATTGTGTTGACAAGAGTTTAAGTATTTTATAAAAAGGTTAAATATTAGCTGTTTTGATTATTTTTTTAAGTTAATGAATAAGCTATCTGCCTCTATGGTTTTAGCAAAGCAAGGGGGTTCGTAAAGCAACTTCCCCCGTTTTTCTGAGTCAGTAAAAGGCCATCCCGGGCAGGTGCCTGTTACAAAATTTAAAAAGGAGTATATGATGAATCATAAAATTTCAAGGAGAGATCTTTTTACCAAAGGGGCAAAAAGAACAGCTGCCGCAGGTATTGCGGCGGTGGCTCTGCCGCAGGCTGTCAAGGGTGCCACGGGGTCAGAGCTTGCCACACTGCTGGACCTGAGGAAATGTATAGGCTGCGAAGCCTGTGTTTATGCGTGCAAGGATTCAAACGCAAAAAAGTACCCTGAGCCTGTTAAGCCGTTTCCGGTTATGCACCCGGTAAAAAGGGTAAAGGTTGAGGACTGGTCAGAAAACCGCGATGAAACCACAAGGCTTACACCCTATACCTGGCTTTATATCCAGAGGGTAAAGGTCTATTATAACGGGAAGGAACAGGAATTGAATATTCCCAGGCGATGCATGCATTGTGAAAATCCACCTTGCGCTAACCTCTGTCCATGGGGTTCGGCACACAAGCAGAGTAACGGCATAACAGTCATAGATACAGAACTCTGCTTTGGCGGCGCCAAGTGCAAGGATGTATGCCCGTGGAAAATTCCACAGCGTCAGACAGGAGTCGGCATATACCTTAAATTTGCGCCTTCGCTTGGAGGTAACGGTGTAATGTACAAGTGTGACAGGTGTTATGATAAAATTGCACAGGGTGAAATTCCTGCATGTATAACCGAATGCCCCGAAGGTGTGCAGAAGATCGGCCCCAGGGAGGATATAATCCGTGAAGCAAAAGCAATAGCCTTATCTGAAGGTGTGTATCTTTACGGGCTTGAGGAGAATGGCGGCACGAATACGATATACATTTCGCCCGTACCATTTGATGTTATTGACAGGGCGCTTGAAAAAGGTGACGGAAAACCGCATATACAGCCCGTAGCAGACTCCATGGCGAGCGCGGACCTTCTGTCAAAAGCGATGGTAATAGCGCCGCTTGCTGGTATTGCCGCGGCTGCGGGGAAAAACTTCAGGATGCTTAAAAAAATATTCAGCCCGGAGAAAGAGAATAATGAATAATTCAACTGATAAAAGTTTAAAGTACGCAAGGTGGATTGCAATAGCGACATTAGCTGCTCTGGCCATAACCGGTTTCGGACAGATGCCCTTATACAAAAGGTACTATGTGAGCAGTATTCCGGGTTTTCGCTGGACTGCGGATTATTACATAACACATAACATTCATTATGCTGGTGCGATAATTCTATTAACCCTGACCGCTTATTACACCACAAGATATTTTATGCAGTTCAGGGGAGTATACAGGATAACAAGGCAGGGGTTTGGCATAATTCTTTTTCTGGCGGTGATTGCTGTTTCAGGAATTCTGAAGGTTATTGCAAGTCAGAAGGGAGTATATTTCAGCCTTGATTTTATATTTTTTCTTGATCTGCTGCATATAATATTCTCTGTTCTATTTCTGATATCAGCGGGAATATTCAAAATTATAAAGTTACCCTGGGTTGAAAGACTGGAGAAATAGATTTGCATACATCCATTTCCTGTAGTTATTCCTGAAAATATTTATTAGAGCAATAAGTTTTGTTAATTCCCCCCGTCGCATCCGGCGAGGGGAATAGAGTATTTTATTCTGCAAAAAAGTTTAGGAATTAACACTGAAAAAAATAAAATTTATGGCACGGATCATTCTTCTGATACGTTTAAATATTAAATAACGAACAAGAGGAGGTCTTGTTATGAAAAAGATATTAAGCATAATCACAGCACTTATCTTTGCTTTTACGGTCGCTGCCTTTACACAGGAAACAAAGGCAAAGACAGAGTTGAAGGATAAAGAGCAGGTTAAGCTCGAGGAGAAGAATAAAGTCAAGAATGAAGACAAGGAGAGGATAAAACTGAAGGAGGAGGAACAGCTTAAGCTTGAGGATAAAGAGCAGATCAAGCTTAAAGAGCGGGACCGCCTCAAACTTAAAGACGGCACAGGTGACGGCAAAAAGGTTCAGACAAAAGAGAAAACCATGCTGAAAGAAGGAGAAAAAAAAGAGGCTGGCGATAGCGGAAATAAAGAAAAGAACAGCCTGAAGAACAAAGGTGCTGATAAAGAAAACAAGGTAACAAACAGGGAGCGCAAAAAAGAGAAAAAGGCGCTGAAGAAAGAGACAAAGAACCAGAAAAAAGAGATGAAGCAGAATAAAGAGATGCAGGATGAGATGGTCAGGGGTGAGAGAAACGGAAGGTAGTATTTAGATGGTTCTGCAGTAATCCTCAGCCGCAGAAATGCGGCGGAGGATTTTGTTGTTATAAAGCAGGATGGAACCGGAATGGAATATGCAATGAAAAGAATACTGATTGTTGCTGCGGTGCTCACAGCATTTTTAAGCACCTCTTTGTTATATGCTAAAGATGGATTGAATGCCGGCGGCGGATTCAAGTTTATCTATGCCGAGGATGAAAACGTGCTTCAGAAATATTTCAAGCCCTTTGCATATGCCGGCTGGGCCGATGATTTTTTTGACGTGAACGCTTCATATTACAGGTGGATATCATACTCCATAACCGACGAACTGTTGGATACCAGGGAGATAGATATTCACCAGCCGGGCCTTGGCCTCTCTTTTTATCCCGGTGATGTTACAAGCGTTGACATCGGCTATTCATACTTTACAGGTGATTCTTCGTACAGGGCACACAGGTTTGAGGCTGGCCTTATGCTTGATCTGGAAAAGTCGGACATTTCGTTTGATTACTCATTCAAGAAAAACATGTATGATTTTGTCATCAACATAGAAAACATTATTCAGAACGCCGCTGCTGAACTCAGTTTTGATATAAACGATTCTATTTCATGGGATTTGGCATACGACTATGACAGGACCGATTATAAAACTTTTGGCTATATCTACGATAAGCATACGGTCAGAACAGGGCTGCTTTACATAAAATCAAAGAACTGTTTTATTCTTGGTGGAATATCCGGAAGCGCGGATTCATCAAACGTGGCAAGCTTTATGGCTGACGCGGGATTCACACTCAAGCTTTATGACCATGTTAAACTCGCCGCAATATATATGTTGACCCTGGAATTTGTTAAGAATACGGTCAGCGGGGGAGGTCCGGGATCATCTACAAGTGCGATAGATACTTCAGTGATTAATACGGGGAGTATCTCTATCTCGCTGTATCTTTAAGGCTAAAGTGCGGGGATCAGTTCCCTTTCCTGGTTTGCCTGTTATTCCTGTTTTCTTTTTTCATATCTTTGATTATTTCACGTGATTCTCTTTTAAGGTCACGGATTTCATCATGATCAGAGTCATTATATCTTTTCATGCCGGGTCCGGAATCCTGAACCTTGTCTTTTACTTTGTATTCGCCGGAGCCTTGTACTCTTCCGTTCATATCGGTTTGATTATTATTAATATTGCCGGCATCGGCGGACCTGATGTTTCCGGGATCCGCAGAATCCCACTTCATCCCGGCCGGAACTTCAATTTTCAGGCCGGCACCTGAAACAATAATCATGCCGCTTAGAACTGAAAGTTCAATATTGCGCCCTGACATTTCGATTCTGAATTCTGTCCCTGCGGGTACAATACGGTACGATCCACAAGTAAAAGCGTATTTAATTTTTCCCTCTGAACGGGATGTCACTGCACCCCTGTTCAGGATAAAGAGAAATCCTGTTTCGTTATTACTTTCCGCAAGTTTAAGTTCAGAAGAGCTTTCAATCGACAGGCTGTAGCTTTCTGCGGTAAAGTTAACTGAAGAATCGGTTCCGGTTGCTACAACGTCCCCTTTATGCAGCGTACGATCAATGTCTGCGGCAGTATTGTTTACATACACCTCACCGCTTATTGATGTTCCTGTAAGTCCGTCATTATAATTAAAAAGCGGTACACGGATAAGGGCAAGGTATGCAGAAATTACAATAAATAACACTGCAGCAAGTCCATATACCAGCCTGAGGGTAAAGGCCCCCCTGGCCTGTTTTATTACAACATTTGAATTCATTCTATGCCATTCAGCAAGGATCGCGGCCTTTACATTTTCGCCGGGAACTGACTTGTTTATTTGTGTACTCAGGATTCCGGAAAGTATGTTCACATTTTTTCTGCATGAGTCGCATTTGTCAATATGCCTCTGTACACGCAGGCTTTCTCTGCGGGTCATCATACCGGAAACCAGTCGGTCTATATCCTTATCTTTAAGGTGTGTATTCATAGGCTTCACCTACTCATTAAACGAATCAGAATTATCATTAGTGTCAGATGAAATAATAAATCCTTCATTCTGCAGTTTTTTTCGTATATTTTCAATAATAGTCCGGGTTTTTCTTTTTAGTGTCCTTTCGGGGATTTTTAAAATTGAAGTTATTTCATTGTAAGTTAGACCGTTCTGCCTGAAAAGGATAATGCTCCTGTCGGGTTCACACAGTGATTCGATGATGCTGTTGACTGTGTTGATGATTTCATCAGACGGGTCGTGTTTGTGGGCGTCATGAATATCGGGCATTGCGGAGATATCGTATGCTTCGGTTTTTCTGATTGCCGCCTTCCGCGCAGCGTCTATGGTGACGCTCCGGGCAATTGAGTATAGAAGGGCCCTCAGGTTCCCCGCATGAACCTGTTTTTTTTCAGAGTAGTGGAGCAGCTTGATAAAGACATCCTGCAGGATGTCTTCAGCTGAATCGCGGTCATAAACAGAGCGGAGTATATAGTTGAATATCTCCTTTGAATAGACGTTGTAGGCGTTTTCTATTTCGTTTAATGATATCATATTCTGTATAAAATAAACCCGTATTTTAATATACGGGTTTACCGGTCTTTTTGTTAACGAAAACGGCAGCTGAAAAGGGCCAATTTTAAAAATTTTTTAATGTTTCAATTGTGACAGATAAGCCCCTAGCAGGGCACCAATCAGCATACTGCTGTATGGATTTGAAGTCATTGGTCACCCGCCTGTCCTGCAGCCTATGTATTTATAGTAGGCAAATCCCAGCGCTGCACCTGCTATCACTCCAATTATCAGTTTGTATGGAATCATTTTTTTCTCCTCGTTAAAGTTTTATAATTTAATATAATACTAAAATTATATAGATCTGGCAAGCGGATTATTGAGAAAAATAATTATTTTTCTTGATTTATCGCATATATGCGATAAATATGATTATGGCATACAAAAAGTGCAACGAATTCAACGATAATGCAAAACGTCTGGCGGAGTATGCCAGGGCGCTCTCGCATCCGGCACGCATAACAATTCTGAACATTCTTGCGGAGAGGAACACCTGTATCTGCGGCCAGATCGTGGACGTCCTGCCTCTTGCGCAGTCCACTGTTTCCCAGCACCTGGGTGAGCTTAAGAAATGCGGACTTATCATGGGTGAAATTGACGGGCCACGTTCATGCTACTGCATTAATAGAAAAAATTTTGAAGAGATGATATATCTTATGAATGAATTTACCGGGGGGATCCGGGGGAGGTGAGGATTTATGGATAAACAGTTTCAACCCGTTACCGGCGGTAATAAATCGATGCTGCTTAAAAGTCCCGCTGCAGCATGTTGCGGCCCTGCACAAAAAATCGATGACAGTATTTTCAGGCAGGATTTTGTAACCGGAACTTTTATTAATGAACAAGTCACATTTCCTGTTGCCGCTACTCTTCTCACGCGAAAAGACCGGTGGAACCATGTGAAGGCACGCACGGGCAGCTTCAGGAACAACTTCACTGTCGTACCAGGGCTATACGCAGTTGGCAATCCCTCATCGAACTCGGACGTATTTGTAAGCGCGAATTACGGCATGAGCTTCAATTACCTGCGCGAAGCTCTTCATGGCATGAACGCGTGGATACTTGTGCTGGATACAAAAGGAATTAACGTATGGTGCGCGGCAGGGAAGGGTACATTCGGTACTGCGGAAGTTGTGAACAGGATCAGGCTTTCAGGTGTTGAGAAAGTTGTGAAACATAGAAAGATTATTGTTCCGCAGCTTGGCGCGCCCGGTGTTGATGCTGCAGAGGTGCAGAAGCAGACCGGGTTCAGGGTGATGTACGGGCCTGTGCTTGCGAAGGACATAAAGGCATATGTTGCGGCCGGGTACAAGGCAACAGGTGAAATGAGAATCATTAAGTTCGGTGTGATTGACAGGCTTGTCCTCACGCCAATGGAGATCAACCCTGCAATGAAAAAGTACCCGCAGTTTGCCCTTGCAGTGCTTGTGATCTTCGGGCTGACACCGGAAGGGATAATCTTTAAAAACGCCTTCTATGACGGCATGCCCTTTCTGCTTGGCGGGCTGTTCGCGGTTCTCACGGGCGCGTTTATGACCCCAATGCTGCTCCCCTTTGTTCCGTTCAGGTCATTCGCTTTGAAGGGTCTGCTCACGGGTCTTGCGGTATTCGTGCCGCTTTCTTTTTCAATGGCAGATGTTTTCCAGTACAGTGAACTTACGCAGCTTGCTTTTGTACTGCTGTTTACTGCGTTTACGTCATACTTTGCAGTGCAGTTCACGGGCGCTACAACATTCACACACCTTTCAGGTGTTAAAAAGGAATTAAAATACGCTCTGCCGATTTATATTGTAACTGCTGTTTTATCGGCTTTTCTAATACTATATGACAGGGTGGGGGGAATGATATGAAATACCTGCAGAATTCTACACTGAAGTTTTTCCCGGAAAAATGCACAGGCTGCGGCCGCTGTACAGAGGTCTGCCCCCACGCCGTTTTTGAAATGAGTGACAAAAAGGCCGTCATGAAGCATAAGGATAAATGTATGGAGTGCGGCGCGTGCGCGAAGAACTGCGCGTTCGGCGCAATTTCTGTGAATTCTGGTGTGGGGTGTGCTGCTGCGGTGATTACAGGGATGCTGCGAGGGACAGAACCGGTTTGCGGATGCGATTCCAGTTCGGGATGCTGTTAGGAATTGTTGACATGATATATGAAGCTCAGTAGATTAAAACATGTATTAAAAAAGGAGAAACAATATGCCCGAAACTAAAACCATTGATGATATTATCAAGACCCATGTAATCTATGCCATGACCGCAGGTGCGATACCAGTTCCGGTTGCGGACTTCGTTGCCGTATCTGCAATCCAGTATGACCTGATACAGAAGGTGGCCGAATTTCATAAGGTGGATTATGACTCGAACAAGGGTAAGACTCTGGCGACATCAATCGCAGGCGCATCCGCCACAAGGCTTGGCGCGAGCATAGTAAAGGCTCTGCCAGGTGTTGGTACTCTTCTTGGCATTGCATCGCAGGTAATAATCTCCGGTGCCACTACCTATGCTCTGGGTAAAATATTTGACAGCCACTTTGCCAATAACGGCACACTTGACAGTCTCAACACTGAAGCGGTCAAGGCAAAGTACAAGGAGTATGTTGATAAGGGGAGGGAGTACGCGAAGAATTTAAAGAAAAGTTTTTCGAAGGATGATGTCATTTCTACTGTCGAAAAGCTGCAGGAGCTGAAGAATTCAGGAGCGATCTCAGAAGCCGAGTTCCAGAGCCTCAAGGAGAAGCTGCTGAACAAGGCGAAGTAAATTATCATGAATATTGATTCAGACAAAGTCACTTTGAATAAGTTAACTTTTACCCGTTTCAATTTTTTCCCGGCCTCCAGCCGATTAACTTATCTCGGCTTCCCCCGGGGGGAATTGAGGGATTTAAAATATTAAATATCTAAGTTAACAAACCCCCTCTAAGGGTGGCAGAAATTTGTATATGTGTGTTAATTATATCTCTGCCGGGAGCAAGCATTATATCTATTCATGCAATCAGTAATCCGTAAGTGTTTCCTGTATCCCCTTGTGTATCTCGTACCAGAAACTCAACGCTGCCTCTTTTTTGTCCTTTTCAAATTCGTCTATCCATTTCTGGAGATCCGGGTGTTTCTCGCCATCCACATCCCGTTTACGTTTCAGAAAATTGTAGATAAAGTCAATGTTTCTCTCGCCCTCCCATAATACGGAGGAGTTGCGTGCATTGATTCGCGCGGCTGCCATTGATATTTTGTGCAGATACTGTTCCTGCATTCCGAAAAGGGACTCCATCACCTCCGGTATCATCTCTTCTGCCCACTTACGGTGAAACCTGCACATGCCCATGTTGTCAAGTATGAGTTCCTGCTTGAATCTTATTGCATCCTTTCGCCCAAGCTCGCGCGGGGGTAAAAATTCTTCGCCGTAGTGCATGAAGTATTTACCCATTATAGCCATTGGTGAAAGGACTCCCGGTGTCCAGTACTGGTTGGGAACCATCCACCCGTTGCGCGCGAACGAAATACATACAAAGCGGTCAATTATCTCTTTGTGGTGTCTGCCTGATAATCGACGGGCCAGTTTACGCGCGCCTGCCCGGAGGTTAATGGGGCTGCGGCCTTCGACAATTGAGTCGAGTATCTCGCAGCCAATCTCCGCGTTATGCATTGAGTCGTTTACAACATCAAAATTGTCGGGATCAAACTTGGGCAGCCGGTCAGTTAGACCCAGGTCAGAGGGTTTAAGCAGCCCGTCAGCCATGCAGTCCATGAGCCAGGCAACGACCCCTCCTGCCGAGATTGCATCAAATGCGTAGGTGTCGGCCCTGTGGTTAAGCTTCTCTGCCGCGCGCTGGTCAAATATGCCGGCAAGGGGCCCCATAGCCTGGTAGGGTTCATAGTCTTTTTTAAATTCACCGCGCATCTTTTTGCATACAGCGACGCATGGTTCGCCGCAAGTTGTCTGCTGTTTGGTTGCGATGGTCTCTTCGTTGAACTGCTTAAGGTAATGGTTGCGCACGAATTTTTCGTGCACTTCAAGCCGTTTTTCTTCTGTCCAGTACATGCTGCGGTAGTTGAACGATATCATGCGTCCGCCAAGGGTCGCATAGTTCACGCCGAATGTTCCGCCGGTGTTGAAGTTCTCCTCGAACCTGTACTTGGCTGTAGCCTCAAGGTCCTTTGCCGCAAGCTTCTTGTTGTACTTGTCAACGAACCACTGGTCAGCGACGGTCCTGTCCCTGAAGTCCTGGTCAATAAATGTTCCGCCGTAAATTATTGCTGCCAGTCCATGCTCCTGGTACATCTTGGAGCCGAATCCGCCGCGGCCTGCCCAGGTATCGACGAAAGATATCTCGCCTTTTTTAATGGGCATTGATGCAATTGCTGCATAGCCTGTATTAACGGCGGCAGGGCCGGTTACAAGTATGCGGGGATCGTTGTCATACTGAGTCCCGAACATATCGTAGACATGGTCTGTGAGTGAATAAATTCCACCGCGGCCGCTTTTCCATATATTCATAATATCAAGGGGCTGAATGTCTATCTGTATCTCCTCACCGTGTATCCTGTTAAGGTAGAGAACTGATGGTGTGGGCGCCTTGCCCCTTATTGCCAGCATGTCTATTCCAAGATCGTTGAACACAAGGCCGGCACCTCCCATTGTGGAAACGTAGAATCCGCTCCAGGCGGGAGAGAAGCCCGTAACAATCAGTCTGTTAGATCCGGGAAAGATTGATCCGGCAAGAAGCCCGGCCCCTATGTTGAGGCTTCCAAAATGGCGCGAAAGGTGAAGCCCCAGGTCAACGGGCCCGAAGTAATCACCCACCTTGTACCTGTTCACCTTGTAGAAACCGTCAGCAACATTCACTATGAGTGCTTTTAAATATGTATTCATAAGAGACCTCTTTTCGTTTTGTCATTCCGTTTTCCAGAAAGGGAAATACCGGAACCATGAGGATTGGATCAGTCAATGCAATGTGCTATATGTATCAGTAAGATTCCGGCATTTCGTTTCAGCCGGAATGAAAAACTTTTCCTGTTATACTATATGTATATATAATATGGCACTATCAGAAAATCAAACAAATCAGCGTAGAGATAAGTGGAAAGTATGCTTTTTTTAACATTATACATCAAAGACGGTTACTGCTATAAAGTTTCCGTTGCGTTCATATACCTTTAGCCCGTGCAGGGTAACAGCCTTGATGTCCACCCTGAACGTGTGCCTTTCCCTGTCTATCTGTTCACCTGCAAGTGTATAACGGCAAATATTAGTGCCGGATTTTTTTGTAACCTCGACTGTTTCAGGGAGCAGCAGCAAATCCTGCGAATCCTTATAAAAAATGAATTCGTTCAGAAACTCAAAGTAGAGCATATCCAGTTCATCGTTCCGGAGTTCGCCTGTGACCCGGACTTCACGGTTTATCATGGTGATATCATCCATGAGTTCACTCATTAATGTGTTCCCTGCGTTCACAAAGAGACCGGCGAGGGTATCGCCCTTAATGCGCACCGCTATATCAGCGGATGTAATGTCATGAATTATCTCGTAGTCCATTATCCCTTAATGTTCCCTACGGGTTCAAGTGTTGCCACCACCTTCCCCAGACCTGCCTTTTCTGCCGAGTCAACCACGTCGTTCATGTTCTTGTATGCGCCGCCAGCCTCTTCGGCAAGGCCGGAGAATGACGCGGTGCGGATAAGTATTCCATGCGATTCCATTCTCTTCTGGAGTTCCCGGCCGTTAAAGTGCCGCTTTGCCTCGTGTCGCGACATGACGCGTCCGCTCCCGTGGACAGTGGTGTACAGACCCGGCGATCCGCTTTCGGTACCGCACATTATGCAAGACCCGCTCTCCATGCTCCCGCCCACAAGGACCGGCTGGCCCGTTCTCCTGTAACTTTCCGGTATGTCTCTGCTTCCTGGCGGGAACGCGCGCGTGGCACCCTTTCTGTGTATGAGAAGTATTTTTTCTTTTCCGTTTACAGTATGTTTTTCAAGCTTAGCCGTGTTGTGGCAGACATCGTACACCGTGTTTACCGTAAGACCACGCGTTCTGCCGAACATTTCATGGAGTATCTCGCGCGTTTTGTGAATTATAAGCTGGCGGTTAAGGAATGCGATGTTGATGGCGCAGTTCATTGCGGAAAAATAGTCCTGACCCTCTTTTGATCTGAACGGCGCGCAGGCTAGTTCGCGGTCGGGCAGCGCATAACCGAAACGTTTCTGCTGCGAAGCGAAGAGCTGAAGGTAATCTGTTGCCACCTGGTGACCAAATCCCCTGCTCCCTGTGTGTATCATGATCATGACCTGGTCATCCTTATTTATCCCGAAGATTGCAGCAGTTGCTGGATCTATAATGTTCCCTTTACGAGCCACCTGTACCTCAAGGTAGTGGTTGCCTGAACCGAGTGAGCCGATCTGCCCCGCACCGCGTTCGCGTGCCCTCTGTGACACGGCTGAAGGGTCGGCGCCCCTGATCATCCCGTTCTCTTCGGTGAACTCGCAGTCCGAAGGGGTCCCGAAGCCATGTTCGAGCGCCCACTTGGATCCCTTTACCATTGCCTCGTCAAACTGGCTGTCTGTAAGTTTTACTATTCCGCCTGAACCGACTCCCGAAGGGATGCTGCGGAAGAGCGTGTCAACAAGTTCCTTAATGCGCGGCCTGACCTCATTGTATGTAAGTGAGGTTGAGAGGAGGCGCACGCCGCAGTTTATGTCAAAACCAATCCCTCCGGGTGAGATGATACCTGAGTCAGGATCGATGGCTGCAACTCCGCCAATGGGGAAGCCGTAGCCTGAATGAGCGTCGGGCATGCACAGTGCCGGGCCTGTTATGCCGGGGAGTGTTGTAACGTTTATAATCTGGGTAAATACCGCGGTGTCCATTTCACGGATAAGTTTTTCAGATGCATAAATTCGTGCAGGCACCTTCATTCCGGGTGACGCATCGGCCGGGATTTCGTAAAGGTAGTCGTTGATCTGTTTTATCTGGTTTCTGTTCATGGTATCACTTTTCATCTATTTGGGGATGAGATTAATATTTTAAATCAACAACATACTTGTATAATATAATAGTATTAATAAGAAATATTTATTATAGTAGTATAAATATTGACAAAATCTCAAAATGAGATATAATTGGATTTATGAAAGTTATTTCAAAGGCGCGTATAATCGAATTTGCAGAGATTCACCCAGAAAGTGAAAATGCTCTTAAAAGCTGGTACGCCATTGTTTCGAAGACGGATTTTATGTCTTTTATAGATTTGCGGCATACTTTCAGTACCGTTGACAGGGTGAATAACCTTTCCGTTTTTAATATTGGTGGAAATAAGTACCGTTTAATTGCCGGCATACATTATAACAGGAAAATGCTTTATATTAGATACATACTGACTCACGCGGAATATGATAAAGGGAAGTGGAGAGATAACAAATGAATATAAGTGTTAAAAAAATATTCAGCAAGTCATGGCCGGGTGTTGCAGATTATCTTTCTGTTCCCCATGATCAAGAATCATACAGGCGGATGTCTGACCTTCTCGATTCTCTCGTGGATGAAATCGGTGAAGACCAGAATCACCCTCTTACTGCACTGATGGAAACAGTCGGTATACTTTTAGCCGAATATGAAAAAGATAAATATAACGTGCCCGAAGCAGGCGCAGTTGAAATTCTTCAGTACCTTATGGCAGAAACTAATACCAGGCAGTCAGATCTTGCGGAGATAGGTTCACAGGGTGTTGTTTCGGAAATACTGAACGGAAAAAGGGAGCTTAACGTGAGACAGATCAGGGCGCTTGCAAAAAAATTCAATGTAGCCCCGGCAGTTTTTTTAAAAGGCTGAGAGAAAAGGCAGGTGATTAAATGAAACAGGTAAAGTTCAAATGCAGTAAGTGCGGCTACGCACAGGTGATCCCGGATAAAACCGAAAGTGTACTCTGCGGGAACTGCGGTACATGGAACAGGCCGCGCAGCCTTTTTGCCGGCCTTGAACAGGCTGCTCCGGAAGAGAAGAGTGAAGGATCAATTCTTCAAAAAGTTCCGGGATCTATTCATAGCGAGATTCCCGATGCATTTCCAGGCCATGAAAAAGACAATCTGCCTGAACCTGAAGAGTCGCCGAGGTCAAAACCCGGCCTGTTTTCATTGATTACGATACTCTTTGTGGCTGCGCCCGTTATAAGTATTATTGTAAAAAAACTGGAACTGCCGCCGGCAACCACATTTATAATTATTACCATCGCCTTTATCCTGCTTAACAGAATGAAAAAAAGGTCTTGATAAATCCCCTCTTATAGTTGAATCTGGGCCACGTTAAGAACGGGACATAATCGCAGATGAAAGATATATTCGGCCCCGGCGGCCACCTTGACACACAGCTTACGGAATATGAATACAGGGAGAGCCAGCTGCTCATGGCCTCGTTTATCCACGAGCGGCTGTTCCACCTTGAAAACGGAATAGTCGAGGCCGGCACAGGTACCGGCAAGACCATGGCCTACCTTATACCCGCGCTTCGTTATGCGGCAGAGGCTGACAAGAAGATTGCGATAACCACAGAGACGCGCGCCCTGCAGAAACAGCTTGTCGAGAAGGACATTCCACTGGTGCAGAAAATATTCAGGGAACACCTTTGCGCGGATTTCAAATACGCCATTTGTTTCGGTAGCTCCAATTATCCATGCCGCAAAAGGTTTGAACGCGCGATTAAGAAGGGTGAATTTGAACGGGGCGACCTTGATCAGGTTAACCGCGTTGCGGAACTTTTCAGGAAGAAAAAGATCTTCACGGTTTTTGACGCGGACGTGCATCCCCGTATATGGGACGAGATAAACCGCGACCCCGAGGTGTGCGATCAGCAGAGGTGCGTGTTCGCGTCGCAGTGCCAGTTCCAGGCGGCACGCAGAGAGTGGGCGCAGGCTGACCTGCTTGTGATGAACCACTACCTCTTTTTTTCCAATATTGGTTCTGCCAAATCATATCTCCCTGTGTCCGATGTCGTGATATTCGACGAGGCTCATTCTGTTGAGCAGATCGCTTCAAAGCAGCTTGGTTTTTCTATTGACTACGAAGTGCTGGTAAATCTGCTGCAGAGGTTTTTTCAGCGCGGCAGGCGCGGCATAATTAACAGCTTTACGTCGCATGACCTGCGGCAGGAGGCCATGCATGAACTTGAAATGGTGGTTAAAAAAGGCCAGATCTTTTTTGAAAAGGCCAAGTCGCTTTTTATAAATGAAAGGGAGACTACCCGCAGGATAATTACATCGCTCGATTTCGGAGACGAACTGTATACTGCGATTCAGAAATTTCTGCTTACCGTGGCTAAGGGTGAGGGGGACCTTGACGAGGATGAGCTGCGCGTTGAATATGAACCTGCGAAGAACAGGTTAACGGCATTCGCGGATTCGCTCAGGTCCTTTACCGGCGTGATGATCCCGGACTTTGTATACTGGCTCGAAAGGAGTTCGTCTGACCTGCTTGGTAATGTTATGCTCGTGGGCCGTCCCCTGAACATCGACATGATCATGAAACAGGAGGTGTATTCGTTCTATGAATCTTCGGTGTTTGTTTCGGCAACACTTTCGGTTAAAAATGATTTTTCATTCTTCAGTGCCACAACCGGCTTCGAGAACGGCAGCGGCATAGTGCTCGATTCACCCTTTAACTACAGGGAACAGATGCTCATGTATCTTGGCGCTGACCTTCCGTCGCCTGAAAATGACCGTTTCCCCGCAGAGGCTGCAAAGGCATGCGCGCACATAATAAACATACTAAGCGGCAGATGCCTGATACTCTTTACCTCTTATGCCATGCTGCGCACAGTGCGCTCTATGCTCGAGAAGCTTGTTGCCTGTACCATCTACTCTCAGGATACCATGTCAGCATCAAAGGCGCTGAACCTTTACATTAATGACACGCACTCCGTTCTTATGGGGACGCACTCGTACTGGCAGGGTATAGACCTGCCGGGCGACCTGGTGCGTGGTGTAATAATAATGCGCCTGCCGTTTGCCGTTCCCGACACGCCTGTAATGGAGGCAAAGTTCGAGCGCCTGAAAGATCAGGGTAAGAACCCGTTCGTTTACCTGCAGATCCCTGAAGCAGTGCTGAAAACAAAGCAGGGAGCTGGCAGGCTTATACGCAGGGGCACAGACCGCGGAATTGTGGCCATACTCGATTCAAGGGTAAAGACAAAGAGTTACGGTCAGATATTTACGGATTCGCTCCCGGTGTGCGAAAAGGTTTCGTCGCTGAAGGATCTTACAGCAAAGTATAAGAAGATGATTGATGTAAGGGAGAACTGAACAACCCGGTCTTTTTCAGGCAACAAATATCCTGCCACATTGGGCGAAGGGACAATAATAGTCAGGGACGCTTCGACCGGGCTCAGCACAGGCGGAACGTCGATAGGATCACCTGACACGTACGACGGCCTTAACAGGGACGTAACACTTGCACAGTACAATACCAAAGAGGGGGGACTTTCAGGGGGATTTACTGTTGATGATAATCTTGTGCAATTAATAAGGCACCCGATAGAAACGCCTGTCGATTCAGTATTACAAATTTATCAAGGTTTGATTGACGCCAAAGATACAACGGTACTAATATACAACGAAGCAGGCGAGGTAATAGAGAATACCGGGAATTGGATAGAGTTTGATCACTATGTGAGTGATGATAAGCTAAAATACTACCAAACAATGGACGAATACGAAGCGCTAAAGGCCAGCGGAGGTGAGGTTACACCGCTTGATACGCTGATTTATTACAAATCAAAGGTGGCGGCGGGTGAAGAACTGACACAGGAAGAAATTGATGAATACGCTAAAGTATCTGTTATCGTGAGAGATGAAGCGCTTAAGAATTCTATAAGGGCAAAAGATACTATATTAACTACAGGCATACTTGAAAAAACCGGTTGGGATGGGGAACCAATAACAAACATTAAAAACAAAAATGTTATAAATCAAATGAGCTCCTCAGAATTAAAAGCAGCTGGTTTGCCAGACCAATATGGAGCATGTATGTTTTTTTCAACGATATATAGTGCTGCGGATGCTTTAGGGGTTACTTTGACACCAGAAGAAGTTAAGGAGATTTATAATGAAGCGAAGAAGAATGGAGCTGTATCAAAAACAAGTGATGAAGGGAAATATATGCCTTATTGGGTTAATGATTTTTCCGATTGTGTAACAGCAGTAGCTGAAATTAAAAAAGTAGACGCAAGCAATATTTCAATTGGGGCTGAATTAATCAAAACAACACCGTCATCAAATAAAGAAGTAGCAAGTGAAATTATTGGAGCATTGGATAGTGGCGGTTCTGCTCAAGTTCGTTATAGTGGTCATTCTATGAGGGTTGATGGATCATTTATTGAAAATGGAGTTGTAATTCTTAGTATTAAAGATACTGCTGCTCCGAATACAAAAACTTATA
>JAAYBQ010000125.1 GCA_012730035.1 Spirochaetota bacterium | reverse complement strand
GGGGCTTAAAATAGATACTGCCAATCCGTTAGATCTTGAGTTTATTATTGATACGGCGAATGAAGACCTTAATGATGAACAGTTAAGAGAGCAGTCTTGCAGGTTTATACGTTATTTTTTGACATGTCTTACCATACCTGAAAAAGATATGTGGGTAAATCTGTCTCCTGAAGAAGCCGATCGCATAATCTCGGATGAATTAGTAAAGACGGAATTTGGAAAAGGCCTGCTTGAGCAAGACTGTTTTTTAAAAAGATTAGCATCTGGTCTTACATACCCTGACAGCGAAATCGGTAAGAGTTATTGGGATGATGGAAAGGGTTTTGATCTATCAAAGATATGGATAGTGTTGAGCGGAGCAGATGTTTATGCTGATCATGATAAAGCATTTGTCGTCAATGTTAAGTTCAAGGTAGAAAGTGATGGCGACTATTCGTCTATCATTTCAGCGATTGAATATGAAGTTAATAATGGAAGTCATTTTGTTGAGCTTCGTCAGATGTGCAATGCACTTATCCTTGCCGCATGGTATAAATTGAAATTAAAAGATTCTCTGATCGCAAAGGTGTATGCTGATAAGAAAAAAGTCAAAGGCGTTGATACCTCTGACCCGGAATTAAAAGAAATAATATATCAGCAGTATTTAGATGTGTTTAAGAAGGGTGCTTATGATTTAATAAAGAAGGAATATGATCCGACCTCGAATCGTTTGGTTAAACGCAGATATTTTTCAGGAGGATTTGATCTTACCTCAGCATCAGCTGTAATGTTGAAAAATCTTCAGCCGATAAAAAGTAACGAAATTAAAGTGTCATCTTCGATACGGAAAGCTAAGCAGGTTTCAGCCCGGATGAACGTTCTTTCAGAGTTGTCAGGTGTCGGTTCTGTTATCGACAAAACTGCCGGCAGCGCAGTTGGTATATTTACAAAAGATAGTTTTAGTATCCCTTCTTTTCAGGCGGCAATCAATGAAGCTGTTAAGCTTTGCGTTGGTGAAAACGGTGAACCTTTGGTTTACGCCGCGTTTTTAAGAGGCGCGCCGTTATATCTTAGTAGTAAACTTATTTTGAAAGAAAAATGTGAAGGTCTCAATGTGGCTATGGTTATGTCCAAAGCCGGGTATGATCTCGGGGGACTTGAGACGGAGACTATATTTAAACAGGCAGTTGCTGAAGTTTTTTCTGAGAAAGGTGCTGCCGTTAAGACAACCGAACGTACCTTGAGCGGAAATCGTAAATACAAGATTGCGACAGGTATTGAGGGGATGTCGTTTGACGTCCAGATACCTCTATCATTGGAAGGGCTTGTTACCAGTCATCAGGATTCATTGATCGATCATTTACGTTCAGGCGATATGGATGTATCTGATGATAAGAAATTTATAAAGAAATATTTAGAAGCTTTTTTTGTGGCAAACGGATGCAAAGAGAGAGATGCTTTGAATGAAGTTTTTTTGCAGGCAGATCCGTCAGAATACTCAGCTTTGCGAAAAATAATTTTAGATTCAGGTATGATAGGGCTCTTGTATGAAAAAATGATCAATGAAAGAACGCGTATCTTCGAAGATCTGCGGGGGTTTATTTATAAAATAGTTGAAAATGCCGGTTACGATATTGTTGAAGAATATGCTCAAGCAGGACATATCACGATGCCGGACAACCCTTCTGTCACAACAAGCGGTGGAGTTGTTTCAGATGTTCAAGACCGTTTAGTCAATGAAGTATACAGGGCTATGGTCGATAGAAATGCATTTTCAGAAAGACGTTTTATAGCGGGCCAGGGTCGTTCTGT
>JAAYBQ010000124.1 GCA_012730035.1 Spirochaetota bacterium | reverse complement strand
CTTGACGGCGTACAGAAGATGAGTAAATCTCTCGGCAACTATATTGGTATAAACGAAAGCCCGCGCGAAATATTCGGTAAGGGTATGTCAATTTCAGATGATATAATGTTCTGGTACTATGAACTTGTTACAGACGTGCCCATGGATGAAATCAAACAGATGAAGGACGGGGTCAGGGACGGTTCGGTTCACCCGCGTGACGTTAAGGTACGGCTCGCGAAAGAGATATGTTCCCAGTTCCACGGCCGGGATTCTGCCGATAAAGCAGAGGCGGAATTCAACAAAATATTCGTAAACAAGGACATGCCGGACGAAATAGAGGACTTTAATGTTCCCTCTGCGGAGCTTAAGGAGAATAAAATCTGGATCGTAAAGCTCATGGTCCTTTCAGGTATGGCTTCGTCAAATGGAGAGGCCCGCAGGCTTATTGCAGGGGGCGGTGTAACTTTTGATAATGAAAAAATAAACGACCCTGACCTTGAAATCACAGCCAAAGAAGGAATTCTTAAGGTCGGCAAAAGAAAATTCGCCAGAATTATATTCCCGTAAAAAAAATAAAAAAAGTGTAACAACAGTGGTTAGCCAATGTCCGTAATAGACGATGTCGAGATAATAAGCAAGGTACTTGAAGGCGATACAGACGCCTTCTCGCACATTATCAGGAAGTACCAGGATATGGTATTCCGCTACGTCTATTACCAGTTTAATAATTATGACGAAGCTCTGGACATCACACAGGACATTTTTATAACAGTCCTGGAGGCCCTGGGAAGTTTCAGGCATGAGTCCAAATTTTCCACCTGGCTGTACAGTATAATGGTTAATCACTGTAAAAATTACAGGAAAAAGAAGAACCGATACAGCACAGTACCGCTTAAGATAACGAAAGGCGAAGATGAGGTGGATATCCAGCTTCAGGATTTCAGAGAGAATCCCGAAGAAAAGATAATAAACGAGGATTCACTCAGGATTATGAAAGAGGAAATCTCGAAACTGCCTGATGATTTCAGGGAAATACTGAGTTTAAGGGATATTGAAGGCATGTCCTATAATGAAATATCTGATATTCTTGGAATTAACCTTTCCAATGTTAAAGTCAGAATTCACAGGGGCAGGGAATACCTTAAAAACCGACTACACAGCAGGGGTCTAATATGAAGTCCGAACACCTTAGCTTTGATCAGCTTTCCGATCTCTTCGACAACGAAGTAACCGACAACGAAAGAAAAACTTTTACGCTGCACATACAGGCGTGCAGCACCTGCAGACGCGAGTATGAATCACTCTGTATGTGCCTGTCAATGCTTAAAGGTTCAAAGGGTGGATGCGGCTGTATCCCCGATATATGTCAGGAGACCATTGCAACTTACAGGGCAAAGATCAGGAAAAGAGAGTATCTTAAATCGGTACCGGCCATCGCAGCTTCTGTACTTATTATTGCGGGTATCGGCTTTCTTCATACCGGGCATTTTATGGATGAAAAGACATTATTTTCAGCACAGGTATCAACACAGGGCGACCTGGAAAGAATAATTGATTCAATCAGGGACTCAAAGGGAAGAATTATAAGTATAACAGGGGAATATGTTGATGGTGAAATACCCCGGTCTGACCTCGCGAAACTGGAAAGAGTCCTGAATTATTTCCGCATAAAACACACAATAATTTCAGATACACAGTCTCCGCTTTTTACAGAAAGGTCTTCAGGATTTGAAGAGGCCGGATTCAGGACAAACTCAATTGCCGGTGCGTCGATGTTCGGCAGGGGCAGCGAATTCCTGATGAGCAGTCAAAACAGAAATAAAATTCACGTAAGAATTTTCAAATAAGTTCATCAATCATTTCAATAAATAGCTCAGTATCATACAGTGCTCCGCCGCAGACTCCTCTTGAACTGAGGAGCGATGCATTATGGGTAATTTCGTCATAATCCGCCTGCGCGTCATGCAGCTGGATAATGTCAAATCCCCTTTCAGAAGCATCCCGTCCCGTTGTCTCGACGCACTGGCTGGTAGCCAGACCTGTCATGACAAGCCTGCCTATACCCGCTTCAAGAAGATACTGTTCGATCATTGTTGATGAAAATGGACTGAACGTGGTTTTGGTAATTACCATATCCTCTTTTGACGGCTTTAACTTCTCGATAACATCTGACATACTGTCTGTTTTCAGGGGATAGACATCGCTGAATCCCTTTTGCAGCCCCTCCTGGTGTGACTTCTGGAAAAATCTGTGCAGGTCAAGCCTGTCAGGATGTTCACCGCAGAGTCGCAGGTATATGACCGGCAGGTTCCGCTTTGCGAATTCTCTCTTCAGCCGGGCAATATTAGGTATTACAGTCTCATTTGCCCTTTCCCTTATATAATCAAGAGAACCCGGGTATAGAGAATCGAAATACCTGGAAAATGGTGATTCAGGAAGCAGGTAATAATTCTGCATATCTACTATCATAAGGCCGGTTCTGTCCATAAAACTCCAGATTTTAACGATCAGGTTAAATGAACCATAAGCGCATAATACACCTGCATGGTACAACTATTTTAACCGTAACCGCTCAATTTTTACTTGTAAAGCATACGCCGGTTTAATACAAATAATTATCCGGGTTCCGCTTGCCCTGCCCTGTTCCCCTGCCTGTTAAGGCAGATAAAAGTTCAGAGTAAAGCCTGTTATAATATAACAGTCCGGAGACTACAATGACAAGGGTGACCAAATGTTTTTTGCCAGTCTGGTAGCAGCTCTGATAAGCTCGATAGTGTTAGTATTTACTGCTTTTTTTGTTCTTTTCAAGAACAGGGGAAACCAGTCCCCAATATACTATTTCTACTATAATATATGCGGTGCCGGGCTGATGTTTTCATTTTTTTTGGCATATTACCTGAATGATTCTCCATACCTGACACAGATAAACAGGATGTCACAGGTTGCGACCCTGCTTTTTACATGTTCACTGCTTAATCTTTCCCTGACATATCCAGAAAGAGAAAAAAAGGTAAAATTCTACGTTCCCCTGCTCATTTCGATACCGGCCTTTATAATGTCCGCAGTAGTCTATTTTACAGATCTTTCGCTTTACAATGTGCACTTTGAAAATCTTAAACTCACACGGGGGATGGGCCCGGTCTACAATTATTACGCGTTACTGGTAATAATCTACTTTGTTGTTGCCATTGGGATATTTATCTATAACTACATAAATATCCGGATTGAAACATACAGGCTGCAGATACGTTATGTAATCCTTATAACATCAATTTTTATTTCACTCTCTTATGTCGGGTCACTTTTACTGCCCAGGATGTTCAACTATTACGATCTTTATGTTCTGGGGCCCGCGAGCGTTACCACTGTTGCTACCGTGACGCTATTCTACTCGATCATTGCACACAACGTAATGGATATACGAACAGCCATTCACAAGACTGTAATGTACGCTACGCTCAGTCTTGTTGTATTCATTCCAATAATCGCCATACTCTACCTCAAGTCGAGCGGAAAGATAGCAGCAGGCAACGAAGTAACCGCCGGATCGCTGGTAATCATTTTTTCGCTATTTACCCTGTTTCTTCAGCCGATGATAGACAGCGCTTTCAGAAAAAGGGCTGTTGATATTGAATATATGACAAACAGGTTCATACAAAGGGCTTCACAGGTTAAGACTCTGGGTGAACTGGTAAAGACTGGAGCATTTGAACTTCATAATGGCATGGCCCTGTCGAGGTCTCTCTTTTTTGTTTATAACGACGAAAAGCGCATGTTCGTAAAAATTTTTGACACAGCTCAATCCGCTGAAGACGAGATGCTGGACAGGACCTTCCCGCTTATACACTGGTTCACCAGGAACCAGGATATACTTCCCGTAAACAGGATATACACGGACGAAGAATCATTCAGGGGAACAAGAAGCCTGATTGCCCCGTTTTTCACCAGGTACAATATAAGCGCCATACTCCCCATCTACTACGAGAACAGGATCTACGGCATGCTCTGCCTGGGAATGAAAGAGAATACATCATCGATAACCCCGGATGAAATCGAAAAACTTGAAGAGTTCAGGATACGGCTTAATGAATTCATAGTAACAACTCTGGCGTATGACGCGGCCAAAAAAGACCAGTTTATCTCGCGCAGCCTTGAACTTTCAGAAGAACTGCTGCAGTGTTCAGCCGCACCTGCCCTGCCCGAGCTTAAAAACATCAGATTCAGTTCGCTTGTATCGCCCAAATACGCAACCGGAACAGACTACTATGATTTTATACAGCCCTCTCCCGATTCAATAGGAATTCTCTTCAGCGATGTGTCGGGCATAGGGATTAACAATGCGCTCTATTCGGTTATACTGCGGTCTGTTTTTCATTCATGCGCAGGCGAAACAGCATCACCATCAATGATCATAAAAAGAATAAACCTTGTGCTGCACGAATATACAAAGGGGGGCGGCGAACTTGCCACGGCGTTCTATGCCTATTATGATACAAAATCGAGAAGACTGAGCTATACCAATGCAGGCTTCCCTCCAATGGATCTGTTCAGGATTGATAAAAACGATTTTGACACACTGGATACCGAGGGATTCCCCCTTGGATATGATCCGGGATCAGAGTTCGGTACCGGAAGAACAGAGCTGAAGACAGGGGATATTGGCGTTGTATATTCAAAATCCTTTATCAATTCAAAGAACAGCAACGGTGAAAATTTCGGACTGCTCCGCCTTAGAAGCATAATCAGGGAATTGAAATCGAGAAACCCCTCGGAGATTGCAAAAAATCTTAACTATGCCTATGAAAAATTCATGGGTATATCTCAACCCGATTCAGACATAACAGTGCTTATAATGAAAATAGTATAGCCGGATCAATAAAGCCCGGCTGTGTTTAAGGCTGAACATTTCAGAAGAATCTGTTTGTAGGACAAAATCTTACAAAATTTTTCCATTTAATCTTCTTTTTTTTAACAAAAATTTGACAAATAAATTTTGTTTGAATAGTATTTAATCAACCCTGTACTCTTAAAGCTGGAGTATGGGGGAATGATTTATGCAGGAGGATTCCCGATGGGAAACAACAGACAGAAAGCAGTAATGCCGCAGCTGACAGATGAGATCAGTCTTTGCAATGAACTTTATTCTAAATGCTGCCATGAAGAACTTAGAGAGATTGACAAACATGAGATTATCATCAGGATCTGTGACGCCATAGGTTCAACACCTGAAAACCTGTGCAAAGCGGAAGAGATTTTTAACGATATAAAATACGACATAACAAAATATGTCCTGCATCACGAATACTGTTTTGAAACCAGAAACCAGGTTAAGCCTAAATTTCTTTTATGGCTTGATACAAAGGCTGAGCCAGTTAAGGCAAAGGAGCTTTCGCAGTTTCTGGACAGGTATCTTAAATAAAATTTTGGTATAAGCCTTGCAGAAATTATTGCTGCATACATGCTGTGCGCCATGTATGTGTTATGTATATGAATTGCTCCATGAAAAATACGATGTAAGCGCGTATTATTATAATCCCAACATCATGCCAGTGGATGAATATAATACGCGCTACAGAGAGCTTGAAGGCTTCAGCAGTTTAAAAAAATTTAAACTTCTCGAGACAGAGCCTGACAGAAAAGAATGGATCCGCAGGGTAAGCCCTTTACGTTACCTTGGTGAAAAATCGCAACGATGTCATGAATGCTACCGTATCCGCCTTGAACAGACCTTCCGCATGGCCGAAAAAGAAAAGTTCGACATTGTTGCATCCTCACTATCAATAAGCCCTCACAAGGATGCAGATGCAATAAACCATATCGGGTTATCACTTTCATCTGAATATGGCATACCATTTCATGAAGCTGATTTCAAGAAAAAGGACGGCTTCAAAAAATCTGCAGCAATGTCGCGCAGTTACGGTTTTTACAGGCAGGACTACTGCGGCTGCATTTACTCAATGCTTGAAAAAGATCCCGGGTCAGAGTGGTCAAAACTTGTCCGCGCGGAAAAAGAAAAAAATATTCAGGCCGGTGATTCACTGAAGCCGCAGGTCATTGATACAGGGGCTGAACTTGACCTGCACCACTTTAATCCCGCGGACACGGAAAAACTTGTCAACGAGTACCTGCGCATTGCAATTGAAAAAGGCTACACCGAGGTACGCATAGTACACGGCAAGGGTAAGTCCAGGATAAAGCAGAGGGTGTACGCAGTTCTCGCGAATCATCCCGCAGTGAATTCATTTCACGATGATTCATATAACTGGGGGGCTACTGTTGTAAGGATCACTCCGTTTACACTATGCTGAAAGATCAGCAGGCACCAGTCTCCACTTGCCTGCATCATCCTTGTGAAGAACTTTCAGTTCAACTTTATCGCCCGCCCTGTATGCGGGCCCATCACTTTTATCAGCACTGCGCAGTTCATGAAACTTATAGGTCAAGCGGCATCCTGCAGCCTGCTCAATATCCCCGGTATAGACCTTGATTTCTATACGCGGTGAATCAAGAAGAACGTACATTTTTGAATCCTTCATGCCCATGATGGTGCCGCTGAACGTTTGGCCGGATGTTTTACCCGCTTCCGGAGCGAACAGCTGATCCAGTACCAGTTCGTCAACAAGGCGATCCAGTTTGCGCTGTGTCTCTTTTGCCCTGTTTGACGATTCGATCACCGCATCGCGTATGGTCTCATCCTGCGTTACCGGCGCGGGGGGATCGATTAGCAGCTTTTCAAGAAGTTCCTTGTGGCTGAAAATCCCCACAATTTCACGCATTGGCGAAGAGTATCGTCCGTAGAGATCGGCACGCAGCGCATGATGCACACCGGGTACGTTGGAGAAAAAAGACTTCTGGTTTGTAAGCAGTATCTGCCGCTCTATGGTCCCGGTTATGCGAGCCTTATCGCCGCTGCGCGGCAGTCTTGACAGGTATTCACCGGGGGATTCACTCCCCCGCTTCCATAACCACACCGCGGGATCAAGGGAATGTGCCGCAGTAATTGACCTGATTATTTCATAGAGACGCGCCAGTGCTGAATCATCAGGAGGTTCGTGAATCCTGAAAACATTCTGCGCGTGGTTGTTCCCGCTGCCGTTTAACTGCGCGGCTATCGCTACTCCCTCCATATTGCACAGCAGCGAAACCTGTTCATTCCACCTTGCGGCATTACTCCGTGGCTGGTCCCGGTAGATAAGTGATTCCCCGTCATCACTTATCCGCACCTCAAGTTCATACCTTTCAAAATTAATTACACCCCTGCCGGCAGAAGTGGCCGCAAGAAGCAGACCGGCCTGCTGTAGTAAGATCAGCGAACCGGAATATTCCTGACCGTAAAGCGGCCCTTGGCCAGGATTGTCGTAAAAGCTCTGCACGCCCGAATAGCTGAGCTTAGCCCTGCTGCGTATAATGCATCTTTTTATTTCTGTACCCCCTGCTTTTCCTGAAGAGTCAATCCGCATAATAAAAAGAAGCGCGCGCCTATTGACTCCGGCATTCAGCGATATTATATCTTCGGATAGCTCACGGGGCAGCATTGGAACAGAAAAGGATGGCAGATAGAAGCTTGCCCCCCTTTTGAGTGATTCACTGAAAAGGGCACTCCCCGGCCTGACAAAATAACATGCATCGGCAATCGCATAGAATATTTTGTAATCATCATTATGCCGCTCAACATAGACGGCCTGGTCAAGATCTCTGGATTCTTCGTTGTCAATTGTTACAAACGGGAGATGGGTATAATCGTGAAGAGACGGGTCATCTGCCGGATTTACAGACATGATCGCGTCTACCTCGGCTGCAACCTCAGGCGGATAGGAAATTTTTACATGGAGCTTATCAAGTTCCATGATATACCGGTTCATTACATGCTTTTTACCGTAATGGCTCTCGATTGCAAGTCTTCCAGAATCATCAGGATTCAGAATATAAATATCACCGTCGACGGCATCGGGCGGAATAACGAATTCCTTCAGTTCTTCATTTGCGCTGAAAAGCCTTAAGGCTGCAATCCGTCCTTTAACTTCCCGGCAGAATATTGTAATACCTGTTCCAGGTGATATGCTGTTCATACCTGGCCTCCTGTGCAGATTTATTATTCAGTTTTTGACTGACTCTGTCAATACAATAGTTTCAAACTTTGCCGGCAAATCTCTTGAAAGAGCAGATAAAATTCCGTTATTTAATCGAGTCAGATATAAATCTTTGAATTGATCCGGACAGTAATGGAACTTCTGAAAAAATACATATTACCCCGGGGGAAGCCCCTTGACGGGGGAATTATCAGGGTCGATTCATTCACACGGGAAAGAGATTACGATATAATGATATCACAATATCTTATTGACATGCTGCCGTACCTGGTGACAATAATCATACTTGTCATAGTCTCCATGAGAAAAAAAGGTAAAGGTTCAGCACCGGCAGGACTCGGAGTGCCCTACTTCAGGGAAGAAAGATAAATAAACATTACAGGAATTGAAAATGCGTTACGAAGGAAACATATTCAGGCCGTTCAGCGAGGCGAACAGCTACCTGCTTCAGTGCACAATAGGATGTTCGCATAACGGGTGCACATTCTGCGGCATGTACAAAGACAAAAAGTTCAGAATACGCCCACTCTCCGAAATAAAAGAGGATATACTAATGGCCGCTGCGCAGATGGGAAACGTGGAAAAAGTCTTCCTCTGCGATGGCGACGCCATCGCCATCGAAACTTCAATGCTGCTCGAAATACTCGCAGAGCTGAAAAACGCATTCCCCGCACTTCGCCATGTGGGCACATACGCAGGCCCCATAAGCATACTAAAAAAAACCATGCCGGAACTTACCGCGCTCCGGAACGCCGGGCTTACAAAGGCATACCTTGGAGTTGAGTCAGGGGACGACCGCCTGCTTCGCGAAGTAAACAAGGGAGTGGGCAGCGACGAAATGCTTCGTGCCGGACTAAATCTGCGCGATGCCGGAATCAACCTCTCATCGATGGTACTGCTCGGACTTGCCGGACGCGGTGAACGTTCAGTTGAACACGCACTGGCCACAGCGAATATAACAAACCTGATGAAGCCCGAATACCTTGCGGCTCTCACCATAACACCGGTCCCTGGAACAATACTGCACACCAGAATGAAGCGCGGCGAATTTGAACTTCCCGATGCATTTGAAACACTCGAAGAGATGAAGATCCTTTTTGAAAATATAACAATCGACGGCCTGAAATTCGTTGGAATACACGCGTCCAACTACCTGCCCGTTAACGGAACACTTCAGAAAGACCGTGAAAAAATGCTCTCGCTCATAAACGGAGTTCTTGAAAAGAGGGACCCTTCGCTGATCAGGCCCGAATATATGCGCGGATTGTAGGCTACCTGTCCAGCAGGCCTTCGTAGTAGGGTACTTTTTT
>JAAYBQ010000123.1 GCA_012730035.1 Spirochaetota bacterium | reverse complement strand
TCACTTAAATCCATGTTAACGCTGCTACCCATAAGTCAGGGATATATGCCTATACGCGGTTCCTTGTGATGCAGGTATTCCCGTTTTTGTAAAAAATTAGGCTTATTCCGGAAATCCGGGAAAAGTGAATATGTGAATATAAATGATAGGGATCACCTTCGTAATGAATTCGTAATGGCTTCGACAAAAAAAGGAAGTGCGGGCAAGTCTGCCCGCGACAAAATCCTTCATACCCGCCCTGTATAAACTGGCGGCCTCATCGTGGATGCCGCACGATAAAAGTATTTAAAATGACATAAATGGTATTGATTTTTATTTTTATTATCCCGGCGGGTTATTTCTCCTTGACCTGACCGGACTTTTTTCGATAAAAAATTATATTCCTGATGCATTAATGAAAATGTAAACAGATAAACAGTTCTCCGGAATTGTCACAGGTTATTAGTATGCCGGATATTTTTAAAATTTATCTTATTCTACTATCAGCATGCCTGATGTTCTCATGTTCCGGTGAACAGCGTGGTCATATCGCCTCACACCCCGGGATTATTGACGTTGCCGGTTACGACTTTAACCATCATGGACCTGTTCCCCTCAATTTTAACTGGGAGTTCTACTGGCAGCAGCTCCTTGCCCCGGGTGACTTCAGGACCGGCAGACCCGGAATTACCGGTTACATAAAAGTTCCCGGCGTATGGAACGGTTATAACACAGGCAGAGGTATTGCCTGCGGTGACGGTTACGCCACGTACAGGCTGCACATAAAGAATCTCCCGGCAGGTAATCACGGCCTCAAATTACCCTCCATGGCAACTGCATACAGACTATGGGTTAATGACATTGAGCTTGCGTCAAACGGAAAAGTTACAACGGGCCCGGATATGAAACCGCAGCAGCTGCCCCTTGCTGTATTCTTTGAAACAGGTGGCAAGGATGTTGTCATTACAATTCAGGTTTCCAATTATTTGTCTGACAAGGGGGGCATCTGGGAGAAGATTCTTCTGGGGACTGAAGAACAGATACTTAAAAAAAGAATTCTTGGCATAGCCTTCGATCTTATGCTTTTCGGCAGTATACTGATAATGTCCCTTTATCATTTTGCGCTCTATTTTTTCCGCAAGAACACGGTATTCACGCTATACTTCGGCCTTGTGTGCCTGGTAATTTCTTTGAGAATTCTAATCACCGGGGAATTTTTCCTGATTTATCTTGAGCCCGGCATAGACTGGTCCATTGAGATTAAAACCGAGTTTATCACCGTGTATGGTGGATTCACTTTTTTTCTGCTCTTTCTTAAATCATTATACGGGCAGGAATTTTCGTCCAGGGTCGTAAGACTCTTTGTAATTTCAAGCCTGGTCTTTTTTCTGTTTACGCTGTTTTTCTCTGTTAAAACAACTGCGATCCTGCTTCCCGTTTATCATGGGATTATAGTTGCAGGTTTTCTGTACATGCTCTATGCGCTCGTTCTGGCCATTATAAGCGGCCGCGAAGGGGCTCCCTACATACTTGCCGGATGCCTGATACTCACAATCGTCGTAGTCAATGACATACTCGATTCAAATGAGGTAATAAATTCCGGGTATCTTTTTCCCGTTGGACTGCTCATATTTATTTTTTCACAATCGGTTATTCTCGCCAGAATATTTTCATCCTCTGTGCGCAGGGTCGAGGAACTTTCCGGGCAGCTTCGTGAATCATACAACAGGATAGATGAATACAACAGGGACCTTGAGTCGATGATTGCCGAAAGAACCATGGAACTTGCCGCTGCGAACAAAAAGCTGCGCGACCTTGACCGCGCAAAGACAGACTTCTTCGCAAACGTGTCACATGAACTGCGCACGCCGCTGACCCTTATACTCGCGCCGGTGGAAGAGGCACTCGCGGGTAAACCAATGGACAGAGACTACCTTGAGCTTATCCACCGCAGCGGAAGAAACCTTCTTTCGCTTATCAATGATCTGCTTGAAGTATCCCGTATTACATCGGGCAATATTATGCTGGATGTAACCGAGATTGATTTCTGTAAACTGCTCAGGGACTGCTGTGCCGGCATGGAATCCACTGCAAAGCTTAAAGGTATCACTCTATCATGTTATACACCTGATTCGGGAATGCCCGTTTGGATCGACAGAAAAAAGATTGCCAATGTAATGTCGAACATGTTTTCAAACTCTTTCAAGTTTACCGCGCCCGGAGGAAAGATTGAACTAAGCTGCCGCGCCGATAAAGATGACGTTGTTGTCAGGTTCGCCGATACAGGGTGCGGCATTCCCGCAGGTAAAATTCCGGTGATATTCGATCGCTTTGTTCAGGCAGATACTGGCACTGCGCGGAGTGGTGAGGGAACCGGTATAGGGCTCTCGCTTGTAAGGGATATAGTAGAACTTCACGGCGGTTCAGTTCAGGTCGAAAGCAGGTATGTCGATGATTATCCCGGTGCTCATGGTTCCGCGTTCATCTTAAGAATCCCGGCAGGTAAAAATCACCTTGAAGGCAGAAGCGATGTAATTTTCATTGGGGATGATCACTTGGCAGATGATGTTCACTGCGTGGGATCGGGTTTGTTGCCCTATGTCAGGGGTGTCAATCCGCCTGCTGCAGATGAGGCATCTGTTATGGCCGGTACATGCACGGACGAAAGTGACCTGCCGGCCGTACTTGTTGTTGAAGATAACAGTGACCTGCGTAACCTTGTGGCAGGGATGCTTGCGGGAAGCTACGTTGTTTATGCGGTATCTGACGGGCGGGAGGCAATTTCTGTATTTGAAAGCGGTGTGGAGGTCGATCTTGTTCTTTCGGATATTATGATGCCTGGTATGGACGGCCACGCGCTGCTTATGTGGATGCGCGGCAGCGAAAAATTTTCAGGCATACCATTTGTATTCCTTACAGCCAGGGCGGACAGTTTTATGAAGATTGAAGGTCTTCAGCTTGGCGCGGTGGACTATGTGACAAAGCCTTTTAATTCCGACGAACTGCTTCTTAGAGTCCGTAACCAGATGGAGCATAAGAAAATGCGCAACATTCTGCGCAGGAACTATAACAGGCTGCTTGCGAAGCTGCGTGATGGAGTGAATGATCATACCGTAACAGGTGATCCCGTCAATACCCCGGGCAGTCATGATACACGCAACAGCAGCCGCATGGAACAGGTCTGTGCCTTCATAAACGAGCATTACACCGAAGAAATTACGCGAGATGACCTTGCTGCCGTGCTGAACCTTAATCCCGATACTTTCAGCAGGCTGTTCAACCAGCACACCGGTACCAGTCTGAACGATTATGTTTCGCGCCTGCGCATAGAAGAGGCAAAAAAAAGGCTCACCGGAACAGATGACCCTGTGACGCGCATATCCCTTGATGCTGGTTTTGACAGCATAAGGACGTTCAACCGCGCGTTTAAAAAGCTTACAGGCATTAGCCCCGTTGAGTACAGGGAGAGGGGGGCTGTCAAAAACTGAAAGGATAAACAGGGTTATTTATTCGTAATGAGTCCACATTCTGATTATTTTGACGCTTTTTTTTCTTCAATTGATCTCCGGTCATCCTCTGAAACAAGGACTGCATTTGAACGTTTACCTGTAATATAGACAGGCTCATGTGAAGTATTGGTTTCATCAATCAGTTTGTAAAGGTTTTCCCTGGCTTTTGTCGCATTTACAGTCTTCATTTTCTTCCTCTTTTAACAAAGTGCAGTACGTCAATATTTTTTCGTAAGGTTATCCGGCGCTGCTTCATTTTATCCATAATTAAACACTGGCCACTTTCTGACATCAGAAAGTGGCCATACTTTTTTATGGTCAAAATCTGACATGTCAGCCGGTGTCTTGCATTTAATATGCAGGCTGGTATAATTTTGTAAGGAAAAACACGTGTGGCCTTATTTTTGTAAGGCCTCTATGTGTTAAAAACAAAATTCAGGAGTTATACAATGAAGCAATTTTTCAGTTTAATCAGAGGCTCAGGGAGCTGGCTTTCAATGCTCTTGGTGACAATTATGTTCTCTTTTATAGTTTTATAGTCGGCTGCGGCGGGGGTTGAGGTGGAGGTGACGGAGGTCCATCTCCAATTCCAGAAACGCCGGTGATTCAATCTGTTGAAAGGTTGTCCTGTGATAGCTTATTAATTATATGGTATCCTGTTCCCAACGCGCAAGGATATGGTGTATATATGTCTGATTCAGAAAATGGGGAATACACTTTAGTTGGCGGCTCTGGATTGACGAGCTATCAACATCAGGACCTTACACCGGAAACTATCTATTATTACAAAATTTGTGCCTCGAATAGTTATGGAACAAGTGCACAAAGTATAGCTGTTTCTGGTGTTACATCTTTTGAAAGTGGAGGCACCCCGCCTGAGGTTCCAACACATTTTCATCTTATGGGAGATATCACAGATAGCTCACTTAGCTTAGGATGGGATTGGGATCCGGAATCTGATATTAAGGGGTATAAGATTTATAGATCTACCGCTGCTGATGGTGAATATTCTTTAAGAAAAACTTTTAGGGGTAATATTTTTCTTGATACCGGATTGTATGCTGGCACAACCTATTTTTATAAAGTTTCTGCATTTAACAATTATGGTGAAAGTGATCAGACATCGTACATTAACGGTACAACTTCAGGTGGCGAAACTGCTCCTTCAACACCAACAGGTCTTTCTGTGGGTTCGGCAACTATAAGCAGCCTGACGATTTCATGGAATACAGTTACCGGGGCTGAATCATATAGAGTGTACAGGTCGAGTACTATGGGCGGAACATATTCATTAGTAGGCAGCCCCACAACAAATTCTTATACAGATTCAGGTCTAAGTGAAAGTACAACTTATTTCTATTATATTTCCGCCGTTAACAGTTATGGTGAAAGCGCTCAGACATTTGGGTATGGTACAACTTCAAGTGGCGGCAGCGCTCCTTCAACACCCTCAGATCTTAGTGTAGGTTCGGCAACGACAAGCAGCCTGACGATTTCATGGAATACAGTTACCGGGGCTGAATCATATAGGGTGTACAGGTCGAGTACTTCAGGCGGTACATATACATTAATAGGTTCCCCCACAACAAATTCTTATACAGATTCAGGCTTGAGTGAAAGTATGACTTACTACTATA
>JAAYBQ010000014.1 GCA_012730035.1 Spirochaetota bacterium | reverse complement strand
GGCGCCCTGGGAAACCTTTCGGTGCGTTATCCGGCTGTTGATGTAACAGATAAAACCATATTGGCAAGGCATAATAGCGCATACTCAGAGTATGACAAAACAAGGGGCTTCTGCTTTTTCGAGATAGGATCCATTGCACGCAGGCTTGGCAAAGAGGTTACCTGTAAACTTTAACCTGTTCATTTCAAAAATAAATGAAGTGGTAGGAAACACAATGACTCTGTCCCATGAACTCTTTGCTTCATCCGATGAAATGTCTGTGGCAATAAGCGAATTCTCTACAAATGCCAATACCCAGGCCGTGTCTGCAGAAGAGATTATGAACAATGTCCGGGAACTTATAGCCGGCTTCCAGAACATTTCTGAACGGGTCGAGGATGAAAATATAAGTCTTAAAACCATGGTCCACAGGATCGGAGAACTAACGGGTATCATCGATTCCATGGGCCAGAAAGTACAGAAAACCCAGATAGATACAGACACATTCACAGAAAAGGCAAAACATGGCGAAATGATGCTCAAAGACATGAACCAGTCGATGAATAAAATAAGTGACAGTTCCGGCGAAGTCATGAACATAATACAGATTATCAACGATATATCGGACCAGATCAATCTACTTTCACTTAATGCATCAATTGAAGCCGCACGAGCCGGAGAACAGGGACGCGGTTTCGCAGTCGTTGCAGCCGAAGTGTCCAAACTCGCAGATCAGACCGCTTCAAGCATTAAGCAGATCGATTCACTCATAAAGGCAAATAACAGTGAAATCAAAAAGGGCCTCGCGAATGTCCAGGACACGGTTCAAACAATCGCTGCTATTATCGAAGGATTCAACCTTATCAGCGCGATGATGAAAGATGTCTCTGATGTTATGGGCGAGGAACTTGTAGTCAAAGAGACAGTTGTAGATGAAATGGAGAGTCTGCAGGAAAGATCTAATGCAATAAAAACCGCAACTACCGAGCAGCTTCTTGCTTCTGATGAAATCACCAGTGCCGTCAGTGTTATAAATGATACAACCCAGCATATAGCCGCCCGTGCGGAGGAACTTGCCGCCACATCTGCCAATATGCGTGATCAGGCCGAAATGCTGCATCAGAGTATAATATATTTTGAGCAGTCAGATCCGGGTAAATAAATTCCCTCTTGCTTTTTACCAAAGCCACATATTGAACAATTAAAAACTTTTCTTTCAATAAATATGTTTTACCCACTGCAGATAAAAAATAGGAAGTTAAATACTATTTTTACAATCAAAAAGACAGGCTTTAATTTAAAAAAATAATTACCACTGAAAATTCATTATAGCATTCTATGTCAACTGCATATTTGGCGCTGTCTTCTAAGAAAGCATTTAAGATACAATAATACATTCAGGCCGTTTAAGCCGGAATAAATCAGCTCATGCTAAATATATAGTATCAACATTTATTAACCAGGACTATCCTGAATGCACTCTCAGTTTACCACCGCGCAGGCGGGACGGGAATAACATTCAGGTGTTCTTTGAACATACAGCCTTTTACTCTGCTATATGTTCAAAGAAACAGGAGTTAAAAAAAATGAAAAAAAACAATGCATTTAGGCTTGACATCAGAGCACATTAATTTAATTAACCAGTTAATTAAATTAATGGTAAATTTATGTCACGAAGCGTTAAAGAGAGCGAACAGACAAAACGCAAAATCCTGGTTGCAGCAAAGAACGAATTTGCAGAAAAAGGCTTTAACGGCGCCCGCATGAGTTCTATTGCAACAAAAGCGGGTGTCAATCAGGCGCTGCTGCACTATCACTTTGAAAGCAAGGAAAACCTTTACCAGAATATATTCCACATGGGACTTGGTGATGATATCCGGGAAATGACAACAAAAATCGAAGATGAACTCAAATCGTGGAATGCCCCCCCTGAAAAAGAACTGGCAGCAATGCTCTACCTTCTTTGCACCGGGCATATTGCTACTCATGACGATGAACTAAACAGGATAATAGCCCGTGAAATCGCGGACGGGCAGCAATACTTTCACGATTTCGCCCGCATATACATGTTCCCCCGCATTGCACTTCTGGAGGAATTTATTAAAACCGGCATTAAGTCCGGAGTGTTTGAAATATCCAATCCTCTATTGTTCGCTATATCGATTATTTCTTTTACTGCCGATTACGTCCATGGCGAAAAAGTAATAAAGGGAACAGAATGGTACAATCAATTATACAGAGATAAAAAGAAAATACTGTATAACCATCTGCTTGAAACTACACTTAAAGCTCTTACACCTGCAGGTCGGATAATCCCCGCCCCCGAGCTTTCAAAAAAGGAAATATCAATTCTTGATTCTTTTGTAAATAAAATTACTGAATTATTTCAGAATCAAATAAATCCCGGAGACATCAGATGAAAAAAAATCTGGCATTAATAATAATTTTTTTAGCAGCGATCTCAATAATACCTGCTGCGAACGGTCAGAACAGCGATAAAGCAAAAGAGAATTCAAACGGAATCCGGCCAGTTCAGATCGAAGTTGCAGACGAAGCTGCAATTGTAATCGGCGGAATCAGAATTACAATTGCCGATGCCATAAAAACTGCGATCGAGAAGAACCACGATATACTCAGTGGCAAATATGATGTTGCCATGACCGATTCCAATTACAGAAAATACCAGACTAAATATTCCGTATTTTTGAATGCAGAAGCAGGGATTAACAGAACGAAATATCCCAACCTGCTTGCATCAAGTCCGGACTACCCTGAAACCAGTACCACCTATGATTTTTCGGCAGCCATAATGAAAATGTTTTCCACCGGTACGACCCTTACTGCAGGAGTAAAAAACAACATATCCGACTCAGATGATGCGTTGTACGGAAATAGTAAAACCTATAATCCAGTGTTATTTGCCAGCATTGAGCAGGAACTTCTGCAAAATTCATTCGGATATAATGAACGAAGAGAGGAACAGATTTTAAAAGATTCTGCAGAAATGCAAAAACGTGCAATAATCTACCAACTCTCCCTGGTTGTGGTAAACGTGATAGTTGAATACTGGAATGTAATAGTAAATAAAACCCAGCTTGATAATGCCCAGTTAATGCTCCAGGAAACAAGGAAGGTCCGCAGAATTGTATCTGATAATGTCAGGCTGGGATTAGCCGAACAGTTTGAACTGAACCTGTGGAATTCACTCGTTGCTTCAGCCGAAGCTGAACTTGCACAGGCCGAGCAGAGATATAATGATTCTTTAAGAGCGTTTCTCAGAACCGTTGATATGAAAGGTGAAATATCCGTTGAAGGAAGAGCAATACTTTCAAACAGACTCCCCGAAATCAACACTGAAGAAGCCATAAAGATCGCTTACGCAAAACGGGCAGATTATCTTAACGCAGTCAAACGGCTTGAAATAGCCGAAATGCAGCTTGACCTTTACGAAAACAATGCACTCCCATCGATTAAAGGAAGCCTGACTATTTCGACAATGGATGTGAATTCTGAAGCTGACACCGCCTACGGCAACACCACAGCCATGAAATATCCTACTTACGAAGCGCGTGTAAAAATGACCTACCCGCTTGACAACCAGGAGCAGGAGGTTAACGAAAGAAATGCGCGCTGGCAGATGGAACAGGCAAGGCAGGATATCAAAAAGTATGAACGTATAGTAAGTGATGACGTAACATCAAAAATAGAAAATATCAATACAACATACAAACTTTACATTAAGGCAAAGGAAGCACGGGAACAGGCTGAAATTTATTACAGCAGAATGTCGGCCAATTTAAGGCGTGGACGTTTTACCGCATCCATGGTAAGGGAAGCCCTCGATGCGCTTATAATGAGCCGCGAAGGTGAACTTAAGGCTCTTGTATATTTCAACGTATCACTTCTGCAATTTGAAGTAGCAAAGAACCAGCTTTTCGAAACATATAAAATTGATGTTGAAAAATATATACCAAAAGATAATTGAAGCCTGAATTAATGTAATGCCGGAATATTCCGGTATTACATTAATTTCCGAAGAAAGAAAGATCTACCCACTGAAACTGCTAGTCAATACTCGCACCTGCTCCAACATTTTTAAGTCTGTCAATGACATCAAGGAATGTTTCAAGAGGATGCGCCCCGGTCAGTTCAAACCTGTCATTGAAAACAATTTTCGGGACACCGGTTACATTATATTTCTGCGCGAGCGGTACAAATGCGCTTGTATCGATCATTTCAGCCCAGACCTTCCCGCTTTCAAGTGCGAGCCTGTGGGCAACCGAGACTGCGCCCGGGCAATGCGGGCATCCCAGCCCGACAAAGACCTGTATGTGCACATCCTGGTCAATGGATTTAATACGGTCCATTATTACTGAGGGAAGTGCATCTTTTGTTCCGGATACCTCAAGAACTGCACCAAGAAATGAATTGATCTCATATCCTCCCGGCAATCCGTAGAACTTGATACCATGGTCAGTCCTTGATGTATCAAGAACAACAATTGCAGGAATTTTGTCAACTTTATACTTAACTGCAGTTTCAGCATCTATTACAAAATTGTAAGTCTCAAGTTTAAGTTTTTCATTAAGAGATGACATTTCTTCAAGAAACAGTCTCGTCTCCCTGCACATGGGGCACTCGATCTCTTGTGTAAAAAAAATCAGGTAGACCTCATCTCTCATCTTTGAAAGAATATCCTGCAACTGCTGCCTGATCTTATCATCAAAAAGCGCCATACGAATCCTCCATCATTTTTTTGAAAGCATGATATATTCACAGGCTGAAAGAGCCGCTTTCGCGCCCTCGCCTGCTGCAATTATGATCTGTTTAAATCTTACTGATGTTACATCACCCGCAGCGAATATTCCCTCTGAAGATGTTTCACACATCGCATCAATCTCAATCTCACCATGTTCATTCAGATTAAGAACGTCTCCGGTAAAAGAGGAATTGGGATCAAGACCTATTTCGACAAAGAGGCCATCGGCATTATAATCTTTAATTGTTCCATCGGCAAGAT
>JAAYBQ010000122.1 GCA_012730035.1 Spirochaetota bacterium | reverse complement strand
TTATAAGGGCTTTGAATTTCCCATTTTAATTTTCCGGATTGATCATTAAAAGGAAAAATTTGCGGATTCTCCATCAGAAAATCAATCAGGAAAACAAACGGGAGTCCTTTACCTCCATGCTGGTTCATCTTTTTTCGTATAGCTGCACTATTATACATCAGGGTTCAAAAGTAATTATTATAACAATATTTTTAAATGAGTAATTTGGCCTGTCCCGATTTTCCCGACAGGGATACACACTTTAAAATTTATTCTTACATTACTATGCTCATTTCAGATGATTAGGTAAATTTGGTTTCAAAAAAAAGTTTTCATGTCGGTCAGAAGTAATCCGGATAACACAAGTGATTATATTAAAAAGCTCGAAGGAAAAATTTCAGAATTACTCTTTGAGCTCAGTGAGAAGCGGGAACTGCTAAAAACTGAACAGGAGCAAAAGCAGTTTTACCAGTTTGTTGCAGATTTTGCCTTTGGCTGGGAACTTTGGTTTGACCCATCAGGTAAAATTAAATACTGCTCCCCTTCTTGTCTCGACATGACCGGCTATACTGCCAACCAGATAATGGAATCTGTATCAATTTCAGAATTGCTGGTTTACAGTCTTGATCGGGAAAAGTTTGACCGGTTCCTCTCAGATGCACTGAACCAGTTGCTGGCCAGTCCGTCGCTTGAATTCCGGATAATGACGCGAACCCGACAGATACGCTGGTGTTCTGTAAATGTGCGCGGTGTTTACAACAGACAGGGACGTTATATGGGTATCAGGGCATCGGTACAGGATATAACAAGGCTGAAAAGGGCATTGGGGCACATTAATGAACTTTCGGTCGGGAAGGAACTGGAAAACCGAGGCAGGCAGCGGCTGAAAACAGAACTGGATATCAGGGAACGGGAGCTGGTGGCATTTTTGTTGCAGCTTTCCCGGAAAAATGAACTGATTGCACTGGCCTCGCAACATATTAAAAAAATAACTGAAGATGATAATAAACACAACCGCGAAAAGCTGCAAAAACTGCTACAACTACTGGAAAAATCGCAGCGGGATTCAGTTGACTGGAACATGGTTGAGTCACAGCTTGAAAGATTTTATCCCGGTTTTACAGACCGGTTATTTGTCAGGCATCCCAAACTGACAGCGAATGACAAAAAACTTGCCGCATGTTTGAGATTGGGGCTTACAAGTAAAGAGATAGCCGGACTCCGGAACCTTACCTGCCAAAGTGTGGAGATCGCCCGCGTCAGGCTGCGAAAGAAATTAAAATTACCCCGCCAAATTCGCCTTGTAAATTACCTATCCAATATTTAATCTGTATCCTAACCTCATAAAACAGGTTTATAAATTTTACTGTCAGGAGTTATATTATTAAGTATTTTGGGTGATGGTATTTATTTTGATATGTTTATATTTAAATATATTACTAATTATAAACATTTTAATTTTATTTAATTAGGTTTTATTAATTGTATATATAATTTATGTAAGGTTTTTTGTTATTGCCCTTTATTATAACACGGTTATATTTGCCAACACAAAATCAATCAAAATGCTTCACACTTCAATTAATGATTTCTACCGTAACCTGCGTGACGAAGAGATCGGACAAATGATAAACCAGGGTTGTTACTCCCCTGACTGGAACCTTGTTAAAGTATCCTCAGATTTCAGTCCGGATCATATCGAGAATGTCAGGTTCACGGGACATATCCGGCTTAACAGTTTTCATAATTCCGTTAAGCTGACAGGGGGTATCAGTTTTCATACCGGCATTTACAATGCCTGGCTGCATAACTGCGAAGTAGGACGTAACACGCTTATCCACAATGTCAGGAG
>JAAYBQ010000121.1 GCA_012730035.1 Spirochaetota bacterium | reverse complement strand
GACCTTTACGTTAACGGCATTTATGCGGGCTCGTCTGGAAAGTTCGGTAAATCGATAAATGAATCAGTACCGCAGGTTAGGCCTGAACTGGTAACGATACAGGTCCCTGCCCCAGGCGGTGAACTGGTTATCGCGGCCAGGGTGAGCAACTTTCACCATCGTGAAGGGGGATTCTTTGAGACACCGCAGCTTGGCCGTTTTGACGACCTTAGAGAGGGGTTGTGGAGAAAGGATTTTATTAATATTCTGCTTATAGGCCTTATTTTCATGATGGGCCTTTATCATTTTCTAATATGGCTTGGCCGCAGGGAGGACAGGGCGAGTCTCTATTTTACGATGGGGAGCTTTGTTATTTTTTTCAGGTCTATGGCGGTTAACAGCTATTTTGAAATGCTCTTTCCACAGGCCGGACTTTTTGAATTCAAGTTTAAAATTATCTACATCAGCCTTGCCGCGGGCGTGTCCAGTTTTATACTTTTCTTTAATGAAATTTACGGCTGGGGCTTTAACAGAAAAGCGCTGAAGGTTACGCTCTACGTATGCATAACTCTTGTTATGTTAACTTTGCTTTTTCCGTGCCGTGTCTATTCCAGAATTTCATATATCTACGAGGGCCTTGTTCTATTCGCAGGTATGTGGATGACCACAGTCACCATAATTGCTGCGATTAAACGGAAACGATGGTCCGCGTATCTTCTGCCCGGGTGTGCACTTCTTTTTTTTACCGGTATTAATGATCTTCTGGTGATTAAACTGGTAATAGACACACCACAGGTGGCGGCAGCAGGCATGGGCGGACTTATGGTCTGCCAGGCCATGGTTCTTTCGGCGAGATACGCATGGGCATACAAAAAAGCGGAACACCTTTCGCGGAACCTCCGGGATGAGGTAGAGATAAAGACGGGTCACCTGCTTGAGCGAACAAAGGAGGCTGAGGATGCAAGGCGCGAAATTGAGAAGGCCCATGCCGGACTTGTTGAGATGGAGAACTACAGGAATATATTCTTTCAGAATATTACGCACGAGTTCCGTACGCCGCTGACTATCATAATAGGATACGTTGAGCGCGCTATGGAATCAGCTGACAGCTGCGATGCAGACGCGCTCAGGGATCAGTACACTGTAATTCTGTCAAATGCCAGGATGCTACTTAAACTTATAAACCAGCTGCTCGACATATCTAAAATAGAATCAGACATGATGAAGGTGCGTGAAGAACCTGTTGACCTTGTGAGGCTGGTAAGAAGCATTGCTTCGTTCTTTGAGTACCCTGCAGCGCGCAGGGGGATCTGTTTTTCACTGGACATCGATGCTGAAATAATTCCCGGTATGTTCGATTGTGAAAAACTGGAAAAGATAATCTACAATCTTCTTTCAAACGCCTTCAAATTTACCAGCGAAAAGGGCAGGATCACCCTGTCTCTGCGGGAAAAAAGTGAATTTGTTTATTTATCCGTAAGCGATACCGGTGCCGGAATAAGTGAAGAAAAGCTTGCAAGGATTTTCGACAGGTTCTACCAGGGGGACAACTCAATGGAGAGGGTATACGAGGGCACGGGAATCGGGCTATCCCTTGTGAGGGAATACGTTGACCTCTTTAACGGCAGGGTTGAAGTTTTAAGCCGGGAGGGGGAGGGTTCGGTATTTACAGTATTACTTCCGCTTAAAAAATGCGGACTCTCGGTTGAGGATCAACTTAAACCCGATCCGGATCAGATTTCAAGATCGGCACTTGTTTACCTGAGCGATATAAATCCTTCTGTTAAAAGGCAGAAAGATGGCTTAGAACGTGAAACCGGAACCGTGGATAATGATACTGTGCTGATAGTTGAGGATAACCGGGATATGCGCTTATACCTGAAGGATATACTTAAAACCAGGTATAAGATAAAAGAGGCCGGCAACGGGGTCGAAGCCCTCTCGGTAATTGCCGGTTCCATGCCTGAACTTATTGTATCAGATATAATGATGCCCGACATGGACGGCTACAGGCTTCTGGCGGAATTAAAAAATAATGCTTCAACATCGAGGATACCGGTGATCCTTTTAACAGCAAAAGTCGGCGATGAGGAAAAGATCATGGGACTTGAGTGCGGTGCCGATGACTACATTGTAAAACCCTTCAGTTCGCGGGAACTGCTGACCAGGGTGAATACCCTGGTAAAACTTTACCGCTACCAGAAGATGATGGAAGAGAGGAACAGCATTATCGAGTCCGAGCTTGCAGTGGCCAGGGAGATTCAGGCCAGGCTTGTTATTACTGCAGCTTCAGAGCACCATGAAAATTTTTACGCGTTCTACAGGCCATACGACAGGGTGGCAGGTGATTTTTACGGCTATATTGAGGATGCTGATAAGATTCACATCTTTATTGCGGATGTTTCGGGGCATGGAGTGGCCGCGGCCTTCCTTTCTCTTGTCGCGAGGAACGAGCTTGCGGGTTTAATTAAAAAAGGCACGGACGCTGCTGCGGTGCTTGAGCAGTTAAACAATACAATCTGCAGTTACACGGTTAAAGGCAATTTTATGACACTGTTCTATTGCGTTTTTTACAGGGAGACAGGGTGTCTTAATTACGCAAGGGCCGGGCACAATCCCCCGCTTGTTTTTTCGCGTAAAAAGGGGAGTGTTGACGAACTTAAACCTTCAGGAACTGCACTGGGCATATATGCCTCGCTGGGTTACGAGAGCGGGAATATATACCTCGGGGAGGGTGACCGGATTCTTTTTTATACCGACGGTCTAACTGAATGCGCAGACAGTTCATGCGAGATGTTCGGAACACGACGGCTCTGCGATATACTTAAGAAATCTCCGGGATTGAACCCGGAAGATCTGTCGCTGCATATAGTATCGCAGCTGGAGGAGTTCGCTGGGGGAAAAAGCTTTAAGGATGATGTTACTCTTCTGGTGTTCGATGTACCCGCCATAAGTCCGGGCACCGGCTGACGGCTACCGGGACTCGCTGAATTCTTTTATCTTTTGCAGCAGTTCATCCTTGCGTTTGATCATCTGCTTGCCGATGAACGTATCGCGAACTTTTTTTGGCTCGTCAAAGTTGGCGATCATCTCGAAGCTGAGCCTGTTGGGTTCCTTCTTTTTTCTGAGATCAATTATTTCGTCAACGGTAGGCAGTATGATCGCGTAAAGTGAGTAGGGCGTTTGTATCAGTGAATGTCCCCTGTTAAGGTATGCCTCGGAGAAACCGCCGTCAATGTTGATGGCGCGCCCGTCTGCAGAGGCTATTTTCTGTCCCTTGCTGATGTCGACAGGCGTGTGGCCGAAAACAATCCGTTCCACGTTGAATTCCTCTACCAGCCTGTTCATGAAATCGGGATTGTTGATGTTCCTGCCCCAGTAAAGGGTCTTCTCCCTGTGTGAAGCCCTGTCTTTAAGGAAATAGCGTTCAAATGTTTTCATCGCATCCTTCCCGAAGAGCGGGGATTTAGGACCGCACCACAGGTAGAACATCATTGCCAGCTGGAATGGCTCCTGTTCCCTGCCTTCAAGATAATTCTGCCCTATGTCTTTGACGGTTATCTGTATATGGTCAAGAAGCTCCTTACCCTTTTTGCCGTACAGCTCCTCAAAGTTGCCGTCCTCTGTGCTTGGTACCAGAGCGTGTATGTTCATGATGTAGTTGTTTATGTGATAGAGTTTTCCCTCAACAAAGAGATACTCCATGAGCCGGCGAATCTGCTTGCTCTTTGTAAACTGGTCAACCAGGTCGTTTATTATTGTTTCCTCTTCGTCTGTAAGCCTCATAGGATCGTCAAGGATGAGTGTGGGAAAGTCTGAGTCGGCGAGACCTGAAGTATCGCCTTTCTTTATTATCGCAGCAAGCTTTTCAAGGTTAAGGCGGGAGTTCATGCCCAGCTGCGGGTATTTTGTGATTGTCTGCTCTTCAAGCTTGAATTGTATCATGGCAAGGGTTTTTTCAAGTTTTTTGGATATCTCCATCCTGGCCTTGAAGTTTCCCGTAATCCTGCCGGGGTAAAGCCTTTCTGCGAATTCCTTGAGCCGCGTGATGTCGATCCCCAGCCTGCCCAGAAAATCGAGGTTGTCATACCTGACGCTGATTCGGAGTGCTTCGGCAATGAGCGATTTGTTTCCTGCGGCGGCACCCATCCAGAGTATGTCGTGGTTGCCCCACACGAATTTTACAAAGGGCTTAAGGTCACGCTGAGAAAGTATGCGCAAAATTTTGTCAGGTTCGTTACCCCTGTCAAAGACATCGCCAAGAACGATCAGCTGTCCCAGTATTACCTGCTTTACTATTTTTGAAAGGGCAGAGATCATCTTGTCTGCAATAATTTCGTTTTCGTAAACAATGTTCGGCACGTGAAAGTTGAGTATAAGGTTTTCAAGGAGGGGTTTAAGGTCCCTGTTGATGCTGCCGCGTATAAGGTCAAAGTCATGGACGCTCTGTACCTTGTACCTTATTATGTGAACAAGGGCCGAGATTACATCCTGGCGTTCTATGTGAAAGTCATCGGCTTCAATGTATTTCTCTTTTTTTATTATTCTGTCCAGGTGTTCAAGTTTTTCATTCGAAAAGGTTTTCGGGAGAGCCTCGAATGCAGTGCGCCAGACCAGTCCGAAGCGCCCTTTAAGAATGGAAACAAATCTTTCGCCTGCGCCGTGCGGATCGCTGATCCACAGGGTCGTGTCGATATTCATTTCAAGGCGCGACTCGATTTCAGCCAGTTCCCTGATCATTTCATGAAAGGTTGTAATGCTCTGCTGTTCTGACATAAATCCCCCGCGGATAATTAGCCTTCGGTGTAATCTATTCCCACGTGATATATGTTGTCAATTTATTTTACAGGGCTAATGCAGGCAGTGGAGGCTTGTATTGATCATGACGCTGCCGGTTGCTTTAATGTTGACATAATCATATCGGGCTGGTAAATATTCCGGCATCTGGTAAAGAACCATGGCGCGGAGGAAATGATGAACAGCCTTATTATTCTGACGGCAATAGCGGTATTTGTACTGGTAATTATTGTCAGGGCTGTTGCCGCTGCTGAAAAATTGTACACGGCTGCGAACATTCCGCCAGTAAAAATCGATGTGGCATCTGCCGCGGAAAAACTTTCGGCTGCAGTGAGGATAAGAACTATAGCCTGCGATGAGATAGGGGAGACGGATATTAAGGCTTTCAGGGATTTTGCGGCTTATCTTAAAAAATCTTTTCCTCTGGTGCACAGTGAGATGAAACGCGAAGTGATAAATGGCGCAAGCCTGCTTTACCGCTGGAAAGGAAAAGATAAACAGAAGAAGCCGGTTCTCTTCTGCGCGCATATAGACGTTGTTCCGGTAGAAACCGGAACAGAAGGTGACTGGAAATACCCGCCATTCTTCGGTGCAATTAAAGATGATTCGGTCTGGGGCAGGGGTACGCAGGATATAAAGAACCAGCTTATTGCGCTGCTTGAGGCGGCGGAAGCGATGATAGCGCAGAAGTTTACACCTGAGCGCGACATATACTTCGCTTTCGGACATGACGAGGAAACACGCAGACACGATGGCGCCGACGTAATTGCCGCCCTGCTTAAAGACAGGGGTATTCTTTTTGAATACGTGCTCGATGAAGGGGGTTCGGTTCTGGACAATGCGGTTACAGGCGTAAAGAGGCCTGTTGCGTTTATAGGAATCGCGGAGAAGGGATTTGTTAATGTTCATCTTGAAGCGAAGGGGGGGATGGGACATTCCTCAATGCCGCCGGAACATACAGCAGCAGGAATAATCTGTCGTACTGTATCAAGGCTTGAAACGCACAGCTGTCCCCTTGCTCTCACGGTGCCTGTAAAGCAGATGTTCAGCGCCCTCGCTCCGGTTACGCGGCCGGGACTAAGGATGGTCTTTTCGAACATGTGGTTTTTTGCGCCGCTCTTTAAGCGTATATTTGCCCTGAGCCCGCAGGGCGCAGCTTTACTGCGCACAACCATGGCAGCGACAATGCTCTCAGGGAGCGGCGCGCCCAATGTGCTTCCGCAGGCTGCATCAGCCGTGGTAAACGCAAGGATTCTGCACGGTGAAAGTTCGGACACACTGAAGTCATATATTGGAAAGGTTATCGCAGACAGTTCTGTGTCCATTGAAATGCATCAGGTATATGAACCATCGAAGATTTCACCCGTTGATTCTTACGGATTTATGCGTACGGCAGGTGTAATAAGGGCGCTCTGGCCTGAAGCTGTTATTGTTCCATACCTTGTGGCAGGGGGGGGCGACGCCCGCAAGTACGAAGAACTGACTGATTGCGTGTACAGGTTTACCCCGGCACGTGTTGATAACAGCGAGATGAAGCAGATACATGGAACCAATGAGCGCGTCAGTCTGCAAAACCTTGAGGATTCAATAAAGTTTTACACCGCGATGTTCGCGGGGTGATTACTGCCTGTAATTCTTTTTTATGTACGCGTCCAGGAAGGCCTTGGGGTCATCGACCGCTTCGCCGGGAATGTTAAAGTTTTCAAGTTTCATCAGGCGTATGCCGTGAAAGTAGTCTCCGAAAAGCTCATTGCACAGGACTCGTACCTTTTTGTTTTCTGATTTGCTTTTTTCGAGCAGCTTTATTTTTGCAGCATCATCAATCGTAAGGTATATGCCATGCTCAATAAGAAATTCCTTCTGGAACTGGTTCACTCCATCTTCAAGAAGCAATTTTTCAAGATAGGGTTCAGGGTTCTGCACAACGTCAAGGTCAACGAGAAGCTGTTTGATTCCGGTAGAAGGGAGTTTTTTTTCAAATTTAATGAGCAGTTTTTCGAAAACGCTAAGGAGTCCGCGAGCGCCTGTTTTTTCCCTGTGTGCCCTTACCGCAAGTTCGTAAAGCGCCTCGTCTGTGAAGTCAAGGTCAATGCCGTACGCAAGGAAGTCCATTTTTTTGCCGAGTATTACGGTGCTGAACCTGTTCTTCAAAATTTTGTAGAGTCCGTCAACATCAAGCTCGTTAAGAACAACATAAACCGGCAGCCTGCCGACAAACTCGGACTCGAAGCCGAACTCTATAAGATCCTCTGTGCGCATATACGCTATTATTTTTTCGGACATGTTGCCCGTCGTGCGCTGTTTGTCGAATCCTATGCTCTGCCTGTTCATTCGCCTGTTTATGATCTCCTCGAGGCCTGAAAATGCGCCTGATACAATAAAGAGTATGTTCTTTGTGCTGATCTTTTTGCGCGTGACTTTGCCTGTCCTCTGCGCCTCCATGGCTGCCTCTACCTGAGAGGCCAGGTCGTGGGGAGTCTTCAGGTCAACGTCTGAATCCTCCATGAGCTTGAGCAGATTGCGCTGCACACCCGTGCGTGAAACATCGGGTCCCATGATGTTCCCCGACGACGCGATCTTGTCTATCTCGTCTATGTAGATGATACCGTATTCTGCTTTTGTGATGTCGCCGTCGGCCTCGTGAACCAGCTCCCGCACAAGGTCCTCGACGTCTCCGCCCACGTAGCCGGTTTCACTGAACTTGGTCGCGTCAGCCTTGACAAAGGGAACCCCTATTTTTTTTGCAATGAGCTTGATTATGTAGGTCTTGCCGACACCCGTTGGACCGATGAGCAGCATGTTGCTTTTTATGTTGCCGATAATTCTCTGGTCCTCGGGTATGGCCTTTTCGATCTTCATGCGGTTAAAATGCGTGCAGACCTTGGTGGCGATTACCTCGACTGTTGCTTCCTGGCTTACTACGTATTTATTGAGGTACTCCTCGAGCTCTTCGGGGAGTATGTCAAAGTTTATTTCAGATTCATGAGTTTTTGTGCCGGGGTGGTCGCCAACGGATTCGGGTTTTACCTCGGCCTCTTCAATGTTCATCTTGAGAATTTCGTTAAATGCTTTTTCCTGTTCAGGAGTGGGTTTTGTCATTTTTTCCGGTCCTTATATTCAGTGCCTGCTGTTTTTTGAAGCAGAGTGTTTATTATATGTAAGAATTAAAAGGATACTGTTTCATATCAAATTATTTTTAGTAATTATTTGAAAAACTTTACCAAAACCATCCGGGCTCCCGCATCCCATATATTATGGCAAGGCAGTTTGCTGAAACGTTAGCCGGCTGATAAAATACTGATACGCTTAATCCTTAAGTGTAGTCACAGAGAAAAATTCACCTGTAAATGGCAAATTCAGTAAACTGGAATATTTATAAAATTCTGGGGGAGTGGAATTCTCATAAGGCAAAATTTTCATGTATTGCACCGGGGGCTAAATTTACTGTATTTAAGCGGCATGAAATACAATTGTAATTTTTTTCCAGCGGAGGTAAAAAAATGCTTGCAATATACTAAACATATATATACTATACAATTGTTTGATGGTGATAGATATGAAGAATAGAGATGTAAAATTAATGCTATGCCCTGATTGCGGTTTTTCACTTGTTCCGGAATCGGGATGTTTTTTCTGCCCTTTATGCGGCTTTTCGGCCTGTAAAATATGATTAAAGAGAGAGTGAGATGAGAATATATGTTACAAAAAAAGAAGAGATGGGTTTATTTACGTCTTACAGAAGAGAACAGAGAGGTAAGAGCTTCATCAGAGGGGCAAAAGGTGATAAAGCTGGACAAACCTTCGATGAAGTTGTCTCCAGGATTCTTGAAGAGTTTGGTGGTGAAATTGTAACAGGCCACGGCATGAACATGTACCGCATAGAAAACTTAATATAGCAGTATTGACATTATAGCGGGGATAAGGAGTGAGACTCCTGAAACAACCCCGCAGGGAATTGTACACAATGGAGACCGGAATCTCCCCAGAATCCCGCCAATAACCCTGAATTTATAAGACCCGCCAAATAATGATTCCGGACTTTTGTGAATATAGCAAAAAATAAGGCTGCCCGAAAAGCAGCCTTATTTTTTTTGCCGGAGGAGGGAATCGAACCCTCACGGAGTTGCCCCCGCCGGATTTTGAGTCCGGTGCGTCTACCAGTTCCACCACTTCGGCTTATCTATTGGCAATATCAGCAGGAAGTAATCTGATATTGATGCTTTCGATTGGCTTTTGCTATTCCTGCTGGGGAATCTCATCAACCTCAATGTATTTGCCTTTTGCGCGGGCAACAATTTTGCCCATTTCATTCTCGATTTCAGCGCGGTTTTCAATGACTCTTTTACTTTTCTTGACAAACCAGCCGCGAATGTAAAGATTTTCATTGATAAAGGCAGGCTGAAGATACCTGATTGTTAGTTCACTTGTAATCGCCATGATTTCAAGGTACTTGTTTACAGTTATCATCGTTTCATCGAGTATGGTGGCAACGATACCTGAGTGGATGATGTTGGGTGAACCTTCAAGAAGTTCGTGAGCGGCAAATTCACCATAGGCTGTTTTTGTGTCATCATCAAACCGGAGCTTAAGCTTAAGCCCGATTTCATTTTCCTGACCACAGCCGAAACAAATATTATCTTCATATTCTAGCATAAGCGCATTTATTTTGTATATGCGTCTGTTTGTCAAGAACTTTTTGACTTTGATGACTCTATGCTTCTGAGCATAAGGTCGACTTCGTCCTGGTCAAGCCATTCATCAATGCCCATATTGTCAGAATCTGTCATCATCATAAACATTTCTATGGCCATAATCAGCTCCTCTTTGCTGAGAATGCCCATGGTAACAAGAATTTCACCAAGAAGCCGTTCCCTGTTGTCTGACTGCAGTTCCAGGGCCTCTTTAAGCTGGGCCTGATTGATTATACCGTTTTCAACAAAAAACCTGCCGATACGGTATTCCTTTTCATCATCTTTTTTTATGCTCATGGTTATATCCCTGTATAGAATGGTTAAATAATAACAAAACATTCAGCAATATCAAGCCAAAACAGGGGATGAAGTATAAAAATTTTATTATTAGAGCCTGTACCGTGGGTCAGAGCCTGTACCCGGGGGGTCAGAGCCTGTACCGGGCAAATAATAGTTCTATAAATGGTTTTTTCTGCCGATAGGTCAGGTAAATAGATTAAGGGATATACTCGTGGTAAGAAAAAGCGTCATATTTCCGGTATTGATTATAATAATTGCAGTGCTGCTGGTAATCACTGCAAGTCAGGGCAGGGAAAGGTTTCAGTATGTGGGGAATGCGGTCTGTGCAGAGTGCCACGGTGAAGAAGCCATAGGTAACCAGATGAAAATCTGGCTTGCATCGCCCCATGCCAGGGCCTTTTCCAGGCTGAGCAGCAAAAAGGCTGAGGAAATTGCAAAGAAAAATTGTATAGCTGATCCGGCCTCTGATAAGCGTTGCCTTAAATGCCATACCACGGGCGAGGGTCAGAGCCCTGTTACTGCCAAAGAGGGTGTGGGATGCGAAGCCTGCCACGGGCCGGGTAGTGAATATCACAGACCTAATGTTCATGTGGATTATGAAAACAGGGAGAATGGCTACAGGCGTGCTGTTAAGGCCGGTATGTATCCAATACGCGGCATAAGGGCACTTAAGCTGCGGGAAAAACTCTGCCTTTCATGTCACGTTAAGACCCGGCCATGTTTCCCTGAAAACGGGGACCACTACAAATACATGATTCCCATACAGACTGTGGATAATCTGCAGAAAGGGGATGTTAACTTCAGGCACCCGCTCCGCAGGTAGGTCTTGTGCCGGCAGGGCAGGCAAGCCAGCTGATTCCTCCGACAAGTATCAGGCATCTGCGGATGACTTCAAGTTCGTTTATCATGGTTTCGGTCCTGTCGAGGGTAATCAGTGATTGCTGCGCGCATGGATCGGCATGGATTTCGTAATACATCTGCTGAAGTGTCATGTTCCTGTAATGTCCGTACCTTTCATATTCGACGGAGTGGTTGAGCGCCGAAGTTCCCGATATGATGTTTTTTTTAATAAGCATGTCTATGAGCATGCGGTAGAGTTCCTCGGGTGAGAGGATCAGCCTGGTGATTCTGCCCAGGCCGTTAAGTACTTCGTGAACAAAGAGCCCTTCGGAGAGATCCTTGTATGCGATGACCGGTGATTTTTTTAATGTTGATGAATGCGATTCCCTTATGAACCTGTTGAAGTCCACCTCTGTGCCGAGATTGATGAGCGTCATGACAGGAGTGTTGGCGCTTATGTACGCGTAGAACGCCTCAATTGTTTCAGCCTGCATAACATTGTAGCCGAACCTGCTGACAATTCCTGAAATAATCCGTACGTGAGAACTGTTGCGGTCAAGTACTGCGAATGTGCCGTTGCCGGATGCCTGCCGGGTGCTGAGTGCGGCAATGTACGCTGCGGTGTAATGGGGATCAACGGTGCAGAGGCAGTCGCATACACCTGCAGAAAGCAGCATTGAACTTAAGCGTTCACCGGGATTTACAGTGATGCATACAAGGTGTGTTACAGCAGCCAGTGATTCAATTGCTGCCGGGCAGAGTTCTGCCGGAGTGCTCTTCTGCGGATCTATCTGCAGAAGAGTGAATGATCCCGGGTTGTCATGGCACTCCGCGGTGATGCGGGGAACCTCGTGATTGCCGAAATCATGAATTGAGTACGCCGGAGATTCCAGGCAGCATCTGATTTTTTCATTCTGCGCTGAAGCGAGATTTATTCTGATCATATTTTACCGTGATTTGCTGTTTATGTGCTGAACGGCACCAGTACGGTTTATACCCGGTATCGGCACTGTGTCAACAATGTAATTGGCAGACTGATCTGTAACAGGCGCAAAATTTTTAAATGTTTTAAGACGTTCCGGATGTTCAGCTGCCGGAGCCTCGGGGTGTTTAGAGCACTACATTGCCCGGAATTGCCATGCGTAATTGCGTAAATTAATTGCTTTTTTACTGCATAATTATTAACATTAACCAGTGTTATTGCTATATTAAAGTAAAGGCGGCATGCTGTTATAATTAATTATTCATGAAAATACTTTTTAGTGTAATGTTGTGATTTAATTCCTCCCGCGGCCCCGGGCGGGAGGAATGGAGTCTGTGCTCTATAAAATATTTAAGGAATCAACATTGGTTATAAAATAAAAAGTTTTTAAAGGGAGGATTTAATGGCTGAGAAAGTTTTTGATTTTGAAACATTTTTAAACGAGTCGAAGGAGACACTCCTTAAACCGGCTGAGTATTTTGCAAAGATGCCTAAGGAGGGTGGACTTGGTGAACCGATAATCAAGGGGCTTGTCTATGCTGTGGTATCGGCACTGATAACCTTTATACTTGGAGTAATTCTTCCGGCTTCGGCATTCGGAACTATGGGTGGAGTTGTCGGGGGCACCATCAGTTTCTTCGGTATAATTTTGTATGTAGTTTATTCAATAATCGGGCTTTTTATCGGCGGCGCTATTGTCCTTGTGCTGAGCGCGATTTGCGGCGGTAATACCAATTACGAGGCAAACCTGAGGGTCGCGGCTTCGCTTATGGT